>JAAZOP010000362.1 GCA_012797735.1 Myxococcales bacterium | reverse complement strand
CTGGCGGCGCTCCTGCCCGACCTGCGCCGGGCGGCGATCGCCTTCGTGCCGCGCGGCCGCGAATTCGCGGCGTTGCTGCTGCTCGACGGGACGATCGAGCGGGCGGCGGTGGACCGCTGCGGGGCGGACCTGGCCCGGGCGTTCGGCGGCCGCCCGCTGCCCGAGGGATCGGTGCCGGCGGTGAGGCCGGCGGGCCGGACGGCGGACGGCACGACGGACGACGCCGGCGGCTGGCTCGTGGCGCTGGACCCGGAGACGGAGCGGCTTCCGCCGGGAATCCGGGGTGCGCTGGCGGAATCGTTCCATCGCATGGAGGAGTTCCCCGTCGTGGCGGCGGTCTCCGGCGGCGAGGCGCTGCGGGCGCTGTCCGGCATGGCGGCGACCTACCTGCCGTTGTCCTCGATGGGCGAGGCGGCGGACCGGATCGTGGCGATGGCGTACGGCCTGTCGCCGCGGGCCGACGGTTCGGCCGCGGTGCGGCTGGAAGTCGAGTTGGCGGACGCGGAGGCGGCGCGCGCGCTGGCGCGCCAGGCGCGGCAGATCGGCCGCATCACCGCGCTCGACGGCGAACGGGCCGCGTGGCGGGAGTTCCGGTCGATGGTCCGCGACCTCGACGCCCGGGTGCTGGACGACGGCCGGCGCGTGCGGGTCGAGGCGACGCTGACGCCGGAGGGGCTGGCTGGGGTTTTGCGCTAGACGTTCGCGCTTTTTGCGTTGACAAACCGTTGCGGCCCGGGGGATCGTCCGGTCTGCGGCGCCTGCGGAAAGCCGGTTTCCGGCCCGCACGCCGGGAAGAAAGGAAGAGGAGGAAGCATGTCGTTCAAGCATTGGGTGAGTGCGGCGCTCGTCTTGGCGGTGGTCCTCGGCGCCTGCAAGAAGAAGGAAGAGGAGAGCGCGCCCCAGCCGGTGGCGGCTCCGGAACAGCCCGCGACGCCGGCGACGGGCGAGACGCCGGCACCGGCCCAGCCGGGCGGCACGGCGGAGCCGGCGGCGCAACCGGCGACCCCGGCAACCCCGGCAACCCCGCCGTCCCCGGAGGCGACCGAGAAGACCCTCGCGGCGCTCGACGATTCGATCGAGAAGCTCGCGGAGGGCTTCGGCGGAGCGCTCGGCGGGCTCCCGGTGGGCGGCAAGCGCGTGGCCGCATCGACCGACGTGGAAGCCCCGTCGCCCGCCGCACCGGAAGAGCCGATGCCGATCTCCCGCATGCAGCTGCAGCTCGACGTCGCCAGCCTCCGCGCCTCGCCGCTCGGCCCCATGGTCCAGGGGCTGATCCAGATGGCGCAGTCGACCGGCGAGGTTCCCGCGAACCAGGCCTGCATGATCGACCTGCTGAACAAGCTGGAGACGGCGTTCATGGACGTGCAGTTCGGCGAGGCGAGCGAGGAGCCGAAGGCGATGGTCGTGGCGCTCAAGACCGGCTCGACCAAGGATGAGGTCGTCGGCTGCATGCGCTCGGCCGTCGAGGAAGGCCACGAGTTCGCCGAGGTGCCCGTGGCCGGCAGGACCGGCTACACCGTCAAGGAGACCGGCGAGGCTCCGGAGATGGTGATGATCGAGGCGACGCCGGGCAACTGGCTGATGGGGCCGCCGGCCAGCGTCGAGGCGGCGTTGCAGGCCGACCCGCAGGCCGACGCCGGGTTCCAGACCCTCACCGGACCGCTCGGGGCCGGCGTCCTCCGCATGACCATCCTGCCCGCTCCGTCGTTCGCCGCGCTGGCCGGCGACATCGAGGCCGATGCGCCGCCGGAGGCGCAGTGCGTCCGGGGGCTGTTCACGGCGTTCAAGGGCGGCAGCATCGGCCTGCGGCTGACCCCCGATTTCGCCCTGTCGCTCGCCCTGCAGAACGGTTCGGCCGCCGAGGCGGCGGCGAACCAGGGCTGCCTGGCCGGCCTGTGGGCGATGCTCAAGCCGATGATCCTCTCCGAGCTGGGCGAGGGGACGGCCGAGGCCCAGCAGCTCCAGTCGATGCTCGGCATCACCCCGCAGCAGCTCCTCGACAGTATCCAGATCCAGGCCCAGGGGCAGTTCACCACCGTGTCGGTCAGTCTCCCGGCCGAGGTCCTGACCAAGGCGATCCAGCTGATCGGAGCCCTTGCCGCCGGCGGCAACATGTAGCGCTACTCCGCGCGACGGAACTCGTAGACCAGCGGATCGATGAACTCGGGGCGGACCTGGAACCGCAACCGCACCGCCCTCCCCTCCTCGACGTCGAAGCCGACCTCGCTCTCGCCGAACACCGGGTTCGACCAGCGGCACCGGAACGCGTCGCCGGAGGACGGGGCGAGCGGTCCGTCCAGGCCGCCGTGGTCGGTGAGCCGCAGGTGCAGCCCGCCGGATGCCTCCGCCACCTCCGCCCGGCCGAGCAGCCCGTTCTCGTACGTCCCCGCGTAACCGGAGAGCGGCAGCGAAGGGGGCGCCGGCGGTCCGCGGTCCTCTTCCGTCGACGCCGAGGCCGCGGCCTGTTCCTCCGCCGCCCGCTCCCACTCGAGCAAGGCGGCGCTCCAGTCGCGCGGCGGGGCATCGAGCGCCGCGTCGAGCACCTGGAGGGCGACGGCCCGGGCCAGCAGCGCCTCGGCGTTGATCAGCACCGCCACGCCCACGTCCGCCGGTCAGGGGGCGGGGCTGCCGAGGCGGCGCAGCCAGGCGTCGGCGAGCGCCGTGGGATCGAACCCGGTTTCCGCGGCGAGCAGATCCAGCAGGTCCTGCATCCCCGCCGCCCGCCCGACGTACGTCGCGAAGAAGGCGGCCAGCACGCGGTCCAGCTCGGCCGCGCCGATCTCGCCGGCCACCGCGCGGTAGAACAGGGCGCCCTTGATGTAGGGCGCCCGAGAGAAGAGGAACGCTTCCAACTCCGCCGGATCGGTCAGGGTGTCCGGCCACGCGACCCGGTCGGAGCTCGCGACGATCGCGGCCAGCTCGGCCTCGTAGTCGGCCCAGACCTCCGCCTCGGCACCGGCATCGACGGCCTGCCCGAGGGCCCGGGCGGCGAGGTAGCACACGGTGCCCTCGGAGAGGACGAGGTCCTCCCAGCGCTCGATGCGGACACCGTCCCCGAACCACCCGTGGGCCGCCTCGTGCACGTGGACCAGCCGGTCCCCGACGGCGCCGCGCGTCACGTGCCAGTAGGGATGGTGCTCGATCCCGCCGTAGGCGGTGGGCGGCCAGCTCACGGCCACCGCGCCGGCGACGTCCCCGAACGGGTACGGCCCGAGGGTGCGTTCATACCAGTCGAACACGGCGGGGACGTCGGCCATTCCCTCGGCGGCCGCCGCCTCGCGCCCCGCCACGGTCCAGACGACGATCCGGGTGCCGGCAGTCGTCGTCCCGACCTCCTGGTAGATGAACTGGCCGGTCGCCCACGAGAGCTGGTACGCCGGGGCGTCGGCCGGGATCTCGGGCGGGTACACGGCCGTCTCGCCGGCGGGGACGCCCACCACCTCGAGGGTGAAGGTCTGGCCCTCGGCGGGATGCGAATGGCAAGGGAAGACGTTGCCGCAGTGGTCCGGCCAGGTGACCACCTGTCCCCGCCGCGAGAGCCCCTCGAAGTCCCGCTGGTACAGGAAGTCGTACTCGACGACGAGCGTCGCCTCGACGGCGGCGGGGAAGCCGACGTCGAGGCGGCCGTCGACGACGGCGAACTCGAGCGGTCCGGCGGGGCCGGTGACGGAGCGGACGGTCAGCCCGCCGGCCTCGAACGAGACCCCCGGCGTCGAAGAAGGAGCGACGAGAATCGCGGCGGTGCCGGCGAGCGCGGCCTGGTCGATCCGGAGGTCCACGTGCAGGATGTCGCGCGCGAGGTTCTCGGTCGGTGGAAGCGGCGGGTCCCAGACGTCGCCCGCGTCGCCCGCGTCCGCCTCGGTGTCCGCGCCGGCGCCGGCGTCGGCGTCGGCGTCGGCCGCGGTCTCGTCGAACGACGACTCGACCGCATTGTCCTCGGCCGCCGCGTCGGTCGAGGCATCGTCGCCGCCGCCGCAACCGGCGACGACGACGGCAAGCGCGACGACCAGCGGGTCGGTGCGGCGGCGCCCCATCGCCGGAGATGGTAGCGCGTTCGGCGGCGGCGGACCACCGCGGCGGCGTCGACCCCTACCCGCGTCCTTCGTCCCACAGGCCGTCGTCGAGGGCGTCGAGGAGGGTGGGGACGAGGCGGTCCGGGTGATGGCGTTCCAACTCCTCGGCGGCGTACGGTCCGGTCGCGACGGACAGGACGGGAGCGCCGACGGCCCGCGCCGCCTCGATGTCGCCCGGCGTATCGCCCACCACCAGCAGCCCGTCCGAGCCGCAGCCGCAGCGGCCGCGCGCCTCCGCCGCCGCCCGCCGGATCACCTCGACCCGCTCGGCCGTCTCGTCGCCGAACCCGCCGAAGGCGAAGCGCGACCAGAGGCCGAAGCGATCGAGCTTGATCCGGGCGGCGCCGGCGTAGTTGCCGGTGCCGAGCGCCAGGACGACGCCGCGGCGTTCGAGCGCATCGAGCGTGCGGAGGACGCCGGGGCAAACGGAGGGGCCGGCCTTCCATACCTCGGTCGAGAGTTCCTCCAGGTAGGCCGCGGTGAACCGGCGATGGAACGCCTCGTCCAGCGCCAGGTCGCGCCCCGCCTCGCGGAGCCTGCGGATCGCGTGCTCGGTGATCGCGCGGTCGCTGCGGCCGGCCATCGGCACCCCCTGGAACGCCTGCGGGATGCCGGTCAGGCGCGCGAACGCGGCGTCCATCGCCCGCGGTCCGGCCCCGCGCATCGAGACGAGGGTTCCATCGACGTCGAACAGCACGCAGCGCAGCCGCGGATGCATCACAGGCGATCCCTAGCACAGCCGGGCGCCGCGGGACTACGATGCGTCGCCGGACGGTCGGCCGCTCCGGCGGCGGGTCAGGGCGGCTGTCGCGCCGCCGGCGCCGCGGCGCGGAAGGGAGACGGAGAAGCGATGACGGAAGGGCGGTCCATGCCGGACGTGCTGTACCTGCACGGTTTCGCCTCGAGCCCCGGTTCGGCCAAGGCCCGCGCCTTCGCCGAACGGCTCGAGCCGTTGGGCGTGCGCGTGGCGATTCCGCGGCTGGACGACGGGGACTTCTCGCGCCTGACCCTGACGCGGGCGCTCGCGGCGGCGGCGCGCGCGGCGCCGGCCGGCGGTGCCTACGCGGTGATCGGATCCTCGATGGGCGGCTACCTCGGCTTGGTCCACGCCTCGCAACACCCGGCGGCCGCGGTCGTCGCCATGGCCCCGGCGCTCGACTTCCCCGTCTCCTGGCCGCGCTGGATGTCCGCGAGCGAGATGGCGGAGTGGGAGCGCACGGGGTGGACGCTCCTGGAGCACCACGAGACGCAGCGCAGGGAGCGGATCTCGTTCGACCTGGTGCGCGACGCGCGCCGGCACGCCCCGCTCGTCCGGGCGCCGTCCTGTCCGGTGCTGATCTTCCACGGCACGCGCGACGACGTGGTGCCGTGCGCGTTGTCCGAGCGGTTTGCGGCGGACAACCCGCAGGTGCGGCTGGTGCTGCTGGACGACGACCATTCCCTGCTGGCGTCGGTCCCGCGGATCCTCGACGAAAGCGTGGAGTTCCTCAGCCGTTGAGGGCGGCCCAGAGGGCCTCGGCCTCGGCGTGCGGGTCGGAGGCGCCGGCGGCGACGCGCGCGGCGGCCTCGTCGAGGCGGCCGGGGAGGCGGTTGGCGAGCGTGCCGTCGAGGCGGTGGCGAAGTTGCTCGAGGATCGCGGCGCGGGCCCGCTCGCGGTGCCGGCGTCCCTCCTCGCCGCTGGTCCGCAGCCAGTCGGCGTGACGGTCGAGCGCCTCGAGCAGTTCCGGGAGGCCGCGCCCTTCCGCGGCGACGGTCGGGACGACCGGTGGAACCCATCCCGCGGGTCCGGCGCCGGCCGCGGCGGGCCCGTGGTCGCGATAGGCCAGGACCTGCTCGATGTCGCGGGCGACCTGGTCGGCGCCGGGCTGGTCGGCCTTGTTGACGGCGAAGACGTGGGCGATCTCCATCACGCCCGCCTTGAGGGTCTGGACGGCGTCGCCGGCGCCGGGGGCGACGACGAGCACCACGCTGTCGGCCACGCGGCTGACCTCGACCTCGTCCTGGCCGACGCCGACGGTCTCGAGGATCAGGGTGCGGAAGCCGGCGGCGGCCAGGACGGCGAGGACGTCGAGGGTGGAGGCGGAGAGGCCGCCGAGGTGGCCGCGGGTGGCGAGGGAGCGGATGAAGACGCCGTCGTCGGCGGCGTGGCGTTGCATACGGATGCGGTCGCCGAGGATCGCGCCGCCGGTGAAGGGGGAGGACGGATCCACCGCGACCACGCCGACGCGCTCCTGCCGGGCGCGGAAGGCTTCGATCAGGCGATCGACCAGGGTCGACTTTCCGGCGCCGGGCGGGCCGGTGACGCCGACGACGCGGGCGCCGGCGGCGGCGGGCCACAACTCGCGCAACGCCGCGGCGCCGGCCGGGTCGCGGTCGTCGAGCAATCGGATCGCGCGCGCCACCGCGTTGCGCTCGCCGGACAGGACGCGCCGGGCCAGGGCACCTGCCATCGGGCCTGCCTACCACGAGGAAAGGGTTGATTTCCATCCCGCCGCCGGGGTAGAAACCGCGGCGATGCCGGGCGATTAACTCAGCGGTAGAGTGCCATCTTCACACGGTGGAAGTCACTGGTTCGAATCCAGTATCGCCCACGAAGATCCGGTCGAGACGAGCGCGTCACTCCCCAACCGGAGGTGCACCGAGATGGCCGAAGAGAACGCGAGCGGCGAGGGTGGGCACAAGCCGTACATCCCGAGCGACCAGACGATGCCGGAGTTCACGGTCAAGGCGGTGATCCTCGGCCTGATCCTCTGCGTCGTGCTCGGCGCGGCCAACGCCTACCTCGGGCTGAAGGCCGGCATGACGATCGCGGCGACCTACCCGGCGGCCGTGATCGCCCTGGCGATCCTCCGGGCGCTGCGGGGGAACATCCTCGAGGAGAACATGGCCCGGACGATCGGCTCGATCGGCGAGTCGGTGGCGGCGGGCGCGGTGTTCACGATCCCGGCGTTCCTGATCGCGGGGATCTGGACCGAGTTCGGCACTTGGACCCACTACCTCGAGGCCACGGCGGTGATGGCGCTCGGAGGGTTCATCGGCATCCTGTTCGTGGCGATCCTGCGGCGGCCGCTGGTCGAGGACAAGGACCTGCCGTTCCCGGAATCGAAGGCGGCCGCGGGCATCCACCTCGTCGGACGCTCGGGCGGCAGCGGCTCGAAGTTCCTGTTCGGCGCGATGCTGGGCGGCGCGGTCATCCAGCTCGGCGGCGCCTTCAAGTTGTGGGCGACGAGCTGGGAGAAGTTCGTGCACTTCGGCAAGTCGTTGGTGGCCCTCAAGTCGGGGACCTCGACGTTGGGCCAGGTGTCCGGCGGGGGCGGGGCTCTCTTGACGGGTCCCGGGGTGAGCCCGGCGTACATCGGCGTCGGGTACATCATCGGGCCGAGGGTCGCGGCGCTCAACTTCGCGGGCGGCCTGCTGGCGTGGGGTCTCCTGGTCCCCCTGCTGCTGTACTTCCTGGGCGACGGCGTGGCCCGTGAGATGGCGGCGCAGAACGGAGCGCCGGTGGCCGAGGGGGATTGGGTCGCGCTGGCGTACGCCACCTGGAAGTTCATGGTGCGGCCGATCGCGATCGGCGGCATGCTGGTGGCGGCCTGCTTCACGCTGTTCAAGATGCGCAAGAACCTGTACGCGGGCCTGAAGCGGTCGTTCACGGACGCCACGAAGGTCGGGGGCGGCGGCGCGGTGCAGCGGGTGGACCGCGACCTGAGCCTGCGCATCGTCCTCCCCGGGATCCTCGCCGCGTCGGTGGCGACGTTCGGGCTGTACTGGTACTTCTCGGGCTCTCCGGGCGCCGCGGCCGTGGCGGCGCTGGTGATGGTGGTGGCCGGCTTCGGCTTCTCGGCCGCGTCCGGCTACCTGGTGGGGATGATCGGGTCGAGCAACAACCCGATCTCGGGGCTGACGGTTTCGACGCTGGTCATCGCGGCGCTGCTGATGGTGGTGCTCGGCATGACCGGCGTGGCCGGCGTCGCCGCGGCGCTCGGGGTGGCCGCCGTGATCTGCGTGGCCGCGGCCGTCGCCGGCGAGATGCTGCAGGACCTCAAGGTCGGCCACATCCTCGGCGGCACGCCGGCGAAGATGCAGGCCGGCGACATCATCGGCGTGGTCGCGGCGGCGGCGGTGATGTTCGTCCCGCTGCTGGTGCTCCACACGGCCGACGTCCAGAGCGGAGGGCTCGGTTTCGGCGGCAAGGCGCTCCCGGCGCCGCAGGCCGGCCTGATGGCCCTGCTGGCGCAAGGCATCGTCGGCGGCGAGATGGCCTGGCCGCTGATCATCGTCGGCATGCTGATGGCGATCGCCATGATCTGCCTCCAGGTCAAGTCCCCGATGCTCGTCTCCGTCGGCATGTACCTGCCGCTCGAAACCACCTTCGCCATCTTCGTCGGCGGCATCATCCGCTGGCTCACCGACTTCGCGATCGGCCGCGCCGGCTTCAACCGCGCCCAGACCATCCGCTCCACCAACACCGGCATGCTGCTCGCCTCGGGCTTCATCGCCGGCGAGGCGCTGATGGGTCTCTGCATCGCGGGGCTGGCGTTCTTCGAACTGCGGGTGCCGGGGGTATTCGCCCAGCCGTCCTACCTGGTGAGCCTGGCGGTGTTCGCAGTGATCGCCTGGATCCTGATCCGGATCCCGCTGGCGAACGCCGGGAACCCCGACGACCCGCCGCCGCCGGAAGCGGTGATGTAGCCTACGACGTCCTGCGGCGCGCCCGCCGCCGCCGCACGCCCCAGCGGTCGAGGAACTCGGCGAGCCAGCGGCGGTGGACGACGATGCCCTGCTCCCTCAGCGCGATCTCCATCGCCGACAGGCTCCCCCCGCACTCGCCGTACGCCCGCAGGATCGCCTCCCGGTTCGCCTCGTAGGGCGACACCCGCGCCGGCGGACCGTCCGTCTCCTCGACGCGGGCGTACCGCGCCAGCACCGGCGACGCGAAGAACCGTTCGAGGAACACGCCGGCGGCCATGCGCGGCCAGTCCTCGACGGGTGTCATCGCCAGGCGGACGCAGACCGCGGCCGCCAGGTCCTGGAGGAACCGCACGTTGTGTCCTTCGAAGTCGCTCAGCGTCATCGCCTCGACCGCGTCGGCGTTCAGCGCCCTGGCGCAGCTTTCGGGGTCGAGGCCGGCACGCAGGGCCTCGACGGTGAGGGCGGCGAGGAAGATCGCGGGGACGTCGGCGCGGCGGCGGCACAGCGGCGGGACGAACAGGCGATGGGTGCGGGCCACCAGGTCGTGGGCCAGCACGCCCCCCGCCACCGCCTCGGCCACCGGCCGGTTCGTCCCCAGCAGCAGACGGACGTCGGCCCGCCGCCGGGCGGCATCCCCGATCCGCGCGTACTCGCCGTCCTCGGCGAAGCGCAACAGCGAGCGCTGCACGCGCAGCGGCAGGTTGGGCAGTTCGTCCAGGTAGAGCACGCCGCCGTGCGCCCGTTCGATCAGCCCGGCCCGCGGCTCGACCCCGGTGAACGCGCCGCGCACCACCCCGAACAGCGCCGTCTCCGCATCCTCGCTCGAGGCGAAGGCGGCGCAGTTGTGCGCGACGAACGGCCGCCCCGCGTGGCCGATCCGGTGCACCGCGCGCGCCACCAGCTCCTTGCCGACGCCGGTCTCCCCTTCCAGCAGCAGGTGACGACCCGTGCGGACCGCCTCGGCGACCTGCTCGAGCAGCACGGGCGAGTGGAACGGTCCAGCGAGGCCGTGGGACCCCCCGGCCGCCCCCACCTCGAGCGTGATCGTCGAGGCGTCCGCCACGTAGACGAAGACGCAGCGGCCGGCGCGGATCACGTCCTGGTCCAGCAGCGGGCGGGGACTGCCCAAACGCACGCCGTTGACGAACGTCCCGTTGCGGCTGTCGAGGTCTCGGATCGCCGCCTTGCCGCCCCCGACCAGCACCTCGAAATGCGCGCTCGACAGCCGCCGGTCCGCGATCGGCCAGCCGGCATCCGGCGCACGCCCCACGCGCACGCGGCCGCGCAGCCGCATCCGGTCGGCCGCCGGCACGTCGCCGGGTCGCCAGGCGAGCGCCAGGGCGGGCGTGCCCCGCCACTCGCCCGCCGCGCGGGCCAGTTCCACCGCGGTCGACATCGGGTCCGTCTCGGAGAACTCCGGAGGATCGGTATCGCGCCGCCGCGGTCCCATCTCGACCATGCTGCCAAACCGCGGCGGCCCCCGCAAGCCGCGACGACTTGACGCGCGGCGCGGGGAACGCCAGTCTGCGGCCCAGGACCCGGGCGGACGCGCGCGAGCCGCCGAGACGGCCGACGGGAGGGGCTGACCACATGCGGGGCAATCCCGGTCGAAACCGACGAACCGCGACGGAAAACGCGGTCGCGCGCGGCGCGACCCGCGCCCTCCTGCTCTTGGCCCTGCTCGCCGCGGCCGGCTGCCGGACGACCCCGCCGGCCGAGCCCGTCCCCGCCGTTCCCGACCGGCCGCGGGGAACCCCGATCGCGACCACCGGCGCCCCGCGCGGCCCGGGCCTGCGACCGCTCGTCTGCACCGAGGAGTTCCCCCAGGAGTGCCTCGAGGCGGGCCGGCGCCACCGCGACGCGGGAACGCTCGTCGAGGCCGAGGAGAGCTTCCGCATCTCGTGCGTCGTCGGGCTCGACCCCGCCGGCTGCACCGAGCTGGGCCTGCTGATGACGCGCGACGGCCGGTGGGAGGAGGCCGAGGAGCTGTTCCGCCAGGCGTGCGACGCCGACGAGGCGCAGGCCTGCTACAACCTCGCGATCGTCGTCGAAGATCAGAACGACCTCGGGAGCGCCGAGATCTTCTACGACCGCGCGTGCCGCGCCGGCGTTCTCGAGTCGTGCGTCGGCCTCGGCCAGCTCCGGCAGATCCTCCAGCGGCCCGCGGACGCGGAGGCGGCGTTCCGCGCGGCCTGCGGCGAGGGTCCGGCGTTCCTGCCCGCCGCCTGTTCCGCGCTGGGCGTGATGCTGCGGACGCAGGGACGCGCGGAGGACGCCCGGACGGCGTTCACGCGGGCCTGCGAGGCGGGCGACGCCGCCGGCTGCCGCGAACTCGGGTGGGACGCGGGCGGCGACAGCGCCGCGCAGGCCTTCGAGCGCGGTTGCGCGGGGGGCGACCCGCAGGCCTGCCACGAGCACGGACTGGCGCTCGTCGCGGCGACGCGCTTCGACGAGGCGGAGGCCGCCTTCCGCACCGCCTGCGAGGGCGACGTCCGCCAGGCCTGCCTCGAACTCGGTCACCGGCTGGTCAGCCGGGGCAAGCCGGACGAGGCGGAGGCGCCGTACCGCCGGGCCTGCGACGCCGATCTCGCCGAGGCGTGCCGGGTGCTGGCCGGACTCCTCGAGCGACGCGGGGCGACCGACGAGGCCGACGGGCTGCTCGATCGCGCCTGCACCCTCGACGACCCGGCGGCGTGCCTCGTGCGCGGAGCCGACCTCCTGGCGAGCGGAGACGCGCGCGGCGCCGAGGCGGCCTTCCGCAAGGCGTGCGACAAGGGTCACGGCGAGGCGTGCCGCTCGCTCGGCGCCTCGCTCGAACAACGTCGCGACCGCCGCGGCGCCGAGCAGGCCTACGCCGCCGGTTGCGCCGCCGGCAACGCGCCCGCCGCCTGTACCGCCCTCGGCAACCTGATCCAGGACCGCCGCCGCGCCGGCGAGGCCCACGACGCCTGGCGCCGCGCCTGCGAGGGCGGCGACCCGCCGGGTTGCCTGGCGTTCGGCGAGGCCGAGGCGCGGGACGGGCGGACCGCCGAGGCGGAGGCCGCCTTCCGCACCGCCTGCGGCCGCGCCTACGGACCCGGCTGCACCGCGCTCGGCAAGGCGATCGAAGCCCGCGGCGGCCTCTGGACCGAGGCCAACGATACCTACCGCCGCGCCTGCGACCTCGATGACGCCGCGGGCTGCCACGCCCTCGGCGTGGTCCTCGAAGCCCACGACCGCTTCGCCGACGCCATCGCCGCCTACCGCCGCGGCTGCCTGCTCGGCCACGCCGCGGCCTGCGAGGCGGCGGGGATGCCCGCACCGACCCGCTGACCCCGCCCGCCGGACCCGCCGTCGTGCACCGGACACCGCCGGCCCGGCGCCGGACCGTCCAGCCCGTGGATCCCAGTCGGATCCCGGTTTGGCTCGATTCGCGAGGCAAGCGGGATGGACACCCCCAGCCGCCGGCGGGCGACCCGGGAGGCAGGCCTCGCAATTCCCGGCGGTTCCGCGTCCCGCCGCCCCTCCGGCCGCCGGCTCCGGCCGCCTCGACACCGGGCACGCTCCCCGCAGCACTCGCGCCAACGTGTGGGGCCGCCGCATGGGCGGCGGCGGGGCGAGGGGCCCGAGGAGGGCGGGAGGCGGCGATGACGACGGACGACGCCCGGACGCTGCGCGACCGGATCCTGACGGCGGCGGCGGAGTTGATCGAGGAGCACGGCGCGGAGCGGGTGAGCGTCGAAGATGTGGCGGGCCGGGTCGGGATCGAGTCCGTCGTCGTCGCCGTCCGCTTCCCCGACGTCGCGTCGCTCGTCGCGGCGATGGTCGCGTTGTTCCACGAGGAGTTCCCGTCGGTGCTGTGCCGCTTCGCGGGCTACGAGGAGCCGATGCGGCCGCGCAAGGGCGACCGGAAGAAGTCGGGCCGACGGATGGTGTTGCAGGGCCGGCCGGTGCGCTCCGCCGGCTCGCATCCCGGCACGATCTCCGAGGCGCTGGGCTCGTTCATCGAGCAGCGCGGCGCGGTGGCCCGGGTCGCGCTGGCCACGCCGGACCTGGCGTGGCTCCGGACGTCGGCGGGGATCGCCGAGCGCGCGCGGAGCGAGGCGATCCTCCCGGCGGCGCCGGGCCTCCCGTCGAGCGGAACGGCGGCGCGGGAACACGCGGGAGCCGCACGGCCGCAACCCGCGCGCACCTCGGTCAGCGATCCCCCCCCGAGCCCGTGACGCGCGCGCCGCGCCGACCCGCGACCGGCTCGATCCGGCCGAGCCGTCAGTAGTGTCCGACGCGCACCTTGCCGCGGAACTTGCGGTAGACCCAGATCGTGTAGCCGGCGACGACCGGCACGCCGAGCCCGGCGATCGCGAGCATCACCTCGAGCGTCAGGTCCGAGGACGACGAGTTGTAGGCGGTCAGGCTGAGCCGCGGATCGTTGGAGGCGCGGACGAAGTGGGGGAACACCGAGGCGCCGAAGGTCGCCATCAGCGACACGATCGTCAGCGACGAGAACAGGAAGGCCCGGCCGGGGTGGTCGGCGAGGACGGCCCAGCCGGTGAGCGCCGCCAGGACCAGCGCGGCGGCGGGCAGAACCCAGAGGACCGGCAGCGCCAGGAAGTTCTCGCGCAGGTGGGGCAGCCCGGCCAGGACCCAGATCGTCGCGGCGACGAACAGCAGCGTCGCGGCGCCCCAGGACAGGAAGGCCCAGCCCCGCGCCTGGTCCGTCAGCTCGCCCTCGGTCTTCCTCCAGGCCCAGCATGCGCCCTGCTGCGCGAACAGGGCGAAGCCCAGCCCGCCCACGACCAGCGCGAACGGATGGAGCAGGTCGAGGAAGCCGCCGGCGTAGTCGCCGCGGGCATCGAGCGGCAGGCCCTGGAGGAGGTTGCCGGCGACGACGCCGAGCAGGAAGGCCGGGAGCATGCTGCCGAGGGTGAAGGCGGCGTCCCAGGCCTTGCGCCAGGCCGGCGCGTCCTCCTTGCCCCGGAACTCGAACGAGACCGCCCGGGCGATCAGCGCGAACAGGGCCAGCATCAGCGGCAGGTACAGCCCGCTGAACACGGCCGCGTAGACGGGCGGGAAGGCCGCGAACAGCGCGCCGCCTCCGGTCAGCAGCCAGACCTCGTTGCCGTCCCAGACCGGGCCCACCGAGGCCAGCAGCGTCCGCCGCTCCTCGTCGCGCCGTGCGAACGGGTACCAGATGCCGACGCCGAGATCGAAGCCGTCCAGCACGACGTAGACCGTCAGCACGACGCCGATCAGGAAGAACCAGGCGACCTGCAGTTCGATCATCGGTCACCCGCCTTCCCGTCGCCGCCGGCCGGCGCGCCGGCGCCGTTCTCCGCCGGGGGTTCCGCCCCTCCCTCGGGGGCGTCCCCGCGCGAGGCGGGCGCCGTCCCGACACCGGCCGGCGTGCCGTCGCCGCCCGCTCCCGCCGTCGCCGCGGCCGGCTCGGGACCCCGGCGCACGTGTTTGCGCAGCAGGTACAGCCAGGCGACGAACAGCAGCGCGTAGATCAGCCCGAACATCACCAGCGAGGCGAGGATCTGCCAGGCCGGGACGTTGACCGAGATCGCGTCGCGCGTCCGGAGCACGCCCTGGATCGCCCACGGCTGCCGCCCCAGTTCCGCGACCATCCAGCCCACCTCGTTGGCCAGGAACGGCAGCGGGATCGTCCAGACCGCCAGCCGCAACCACCAGCGCTGCTCGAACAGCCGCCGGCGCCACAGCAGGAACAGGCCGACGGCGGTCAGCAGCAGGAACCAGCCCCACAGCGCGATCATCGCGCGGAACGAGAAGAACACCTCGCCGAGCGGCGGGCGGTCCTCGGGCGGCACCTCGCGCAGCCCCTGCACCTCGGCGTCGAAGTCGGCGAACGACAGCCACGACAGCAGCCCGGGAACCTCGACCGCCGCGGCGAGCCGCTCCCGCTCGGCGTCGGGGATCGCGAACACGACGAACGGCGCCCGGCGCTGCGTGTCGAACAGACCCTCGGTCGCGGCGAGCTTGATCGGCTGCGTCTCGGCCACCTGCATCCCGTGCCAGTGCCCGGTGCCGAGTTGCGCGACGGTCGCCGCGAAGGCGACGACCAGCGCGACGCGGAGCGAGGCCTTGGCCTCCTCGACCGACTTCCCGCGACGCAGCAGCGACGCGCTGACGCCCAGCACGAACAGCGCGCCGGTGGTCAGCGAGGCCGCGATCGTATGGGTGTAGCGCGGCAGCGTCGAGGGGTTGAACACCGCGGCCCAGAAGTCGGTCAGCTCGGCCCGCCCGCCGACCAGTTCGAAACCGGCCGGGGTCTGCATCCACGAGTTGGCGACGATGATCCAGAACGCCGAGAGCGTCGAGCCGACCGCCACCAGCAGCGCGGCGACGAACAGCGTGGTGCGCGAGAAGCGGCCGAAGCCGAACAGCAGCACGCCGAGGAAGGTCGACTCGAGGAAGAACGCGAAGATCGCCTCGGCCGCCAGCGGCGCGCCGAAGATGTCGCCGACGAACCGCGAGTATTCGGCCCAGTTCGTCCCGAACTGGAACTCCATCGTGATCCCGGTCGCCACCCCGGCCGCGAACGTGATCGCGAACAGCTTGATCCAGAAGCGCGAGACGCGGAGCCAGAACTCCTCGCCGGTGCGCTTCCACTTCCACATCATCCCCGCGATGACCCAGGCCATCCCGATCGTCACCGGCGGGAAGAGGAAGTGGAACCCGACGGTGAAGGCGAACTGCAGGCGGGCGAGAAATACGGCGTCCATCGGTCATCCACCCTGGCGCGCGACGCCGGGTCGCGCGCGGCGTCGCGTCTCCGGCACCGGCGACGCGAGGGCGTCCGCGCGCCGGGCGATGATCGCCCTCTGCCGCCCCGGGAACATCGTCACCGGCATCACCGCCGTCCGGTCACTCGGCCTCGAGCCGGAACTCCTGGACGTCGAACCAGTAGCCCAGCCCGGTGATCGAGTCGAGTTCCGCCTGGACGATCGCCAGGTGTCCTTCCTCGATCTCGAGGAACCTCGCGAAGAGCGGCCGGGAGGCGGGAGGCACGTCGGCGACGACGCGGCGGTAGAACGCCCCCACGTCCGCCTCGACCGCCAGCGCCCGCCGCAGCGTCGCCTCCGCCGCGGCCCGCTCGACCTGCGGCAGCGGCAGGCGCTGCCGCAATCCCTTGCGGCCCTCCCGGAGCGCCGCCCGCGACGGCAGCGCCGTCGCGAGCCGCTCGTCGGTCACCTCCCCGGACCGCCGCCACTCGTCGAGCTTGGCGTGGAGGAAGTTGATGTGCCCCTGCTCCTCGGCGGCGAGCGTACCGAGCGTCCGGCGGGCGGCCGGGTCCTTCGCCCGGGCGGCCGCCTGCGCGTAGACGTCGCGCACCCTGGTCTCGAACTCGAGCGCGGTCTGGATCGCCTCTTCGAGGCCCATCGCCATCGTCTTCCCTTCCCTCCGCCGGCCGACCTACGCCTCCGGCTCGAACGAGTCCTTGGCCACGCCGCAGTCGGGGCAACGCCAGTCGTCCGGGAGTTTCTCGAACGGCGTTCCCGGCGCCACCCCGTGCTCCGGGTCGCCCGTCGCCGGGTCGTAGACGTAGCCGCAAACGCTGCAAACGTACTTCTTCATCGTCGGCCTCCTGCCTCCGCGCCGCGGTTCGCGAGCGCCGGCGGCAGGCGCAATGTAGCCGGGGACGCACATCGGGGGAAGGGGCTACTTGACCCGGGTCCCGCCGATCGGTACGGTCCGTCGTCCTCCAGGAGGGATGGAGATGGCCAGCAAGCGACCGACGGTCCAGGAACCCGATCCTGCGCGTCTCCAGTTCGGCCTGCCCGTACCGGTCGCCGGCCTCGTCGGCTACAACCGCGGGGCGGTGGTCAGCCGCACGATCGTCCAGAATTCCGGCGGCAACATCACCCTGTTCGCCTTCGACGACGGCCAGGGGCTTGCGGAGCACACGACGCCGTTCGACGCCTTCGTCCACGTGCTCGAGGGGCGGGTCCGGGTGGTCATCGGCGGCCAGCCGCAGGATCTCGGCGCAGGCGAGGTGCTGTTGATGCCGGCCCTGGTGCCCCATGCCGTGCAGGCGCTCGAACGCTGCAAGATGCTGCTGGTGATGATGCGCGGGCCGAACTGACGCCGGCCGGCTTGCCAACCCGGCCGGCGCCGTGCGATGAAGAGCCCGGCGGATCGGGCCGTCCGTAGCGCGGCCGGCCGGGACAGGAAGCCGCCGGCGGGAGGGATCCATGTCCGCTTCGATCCGTGTCGTGCTGTTCGCGGCCGCGATCGCCCTGCTGCTGCTCGGAGGACGGGAGACCGCCGTCTCCGCGGACGACGCGCCGCAACTCCCCACCGGCTGCTGGAGCGGCCAGGTGGTCGTGGCCGCCTCCAGCGGCCGCTTCGCGTGCGTCGACCTGCGCGAGGCGCTCCGCCTCTCCGGTTGCAACGACGGCGACTTCCTCACCTGGGACTCCAGCGGTCACCTGGCGTGCACGCGACCGAACGTGTTCAGCTCGGGCTCCCGCGGGTTGCTGCCGGAATGCTCTTCCGGCGAGATCCTGGTGTCCGAGGGGTTCGGCCGCTGGAGGTGCGCCGGCCGCGACTGATCTCCGGGGGCGCGACGCGGCGACCCGGCGCACGACGGCCGGGACCCGCGACGCTTCGTCTCGTTGCGACCCGTGGTAGGCTCGATCCATGGTCGAACTGCGGCCCAGTTCGGATTTCGACGCCCTCCGCCGGCTCGGCGTCGAGGCGGGCCTCGAACCCGGCGTCGCTCCCGGCGTCGAGGCGCTGGCGGGCTGGACCGCGATCGACCGCGACCGGACGGTCGGCGGCGTGATGCTCGAACGCCTCGACGATCGGATGCTCGTCGGCTGGCTGTGGGTCGATCGGGAACTCCGCCGCCGCGGCCTCGGCGGCCGCCTCGTCGAAACCGTCGTCGCCGAGGCCCGCCGGCGCGGCGCCGCTGCGCTCTGGGCCGTCGCCCGCGTCCCCGCCGTGTTCCTGCGGCACGGTTTCGAGCCGGTGGCGGAGGGACCCGAACGCGACCGGCTGCTCGGCACGTGCCTCGCGTGTCCCCAGCGCGGCGCGACCTGCCGGCCGATGCCGGTCGTCCGGCGCCTCGCCTGAGGCGCACGCTGCGCCGCATCGCGATGCCCCCGGCCCGCTTCTCGGCGTTCTTCCGGAAGCGCCTGCCGCGGGCGCCGGCGGCCGCCGGCCCGCGCGGGGGAGGCGCG
>JAAZOP010000361.1 GCA_012797735.1 Myxococcales bacterium | reverse complement strand
GAGGCACCCGCGGCGGCGGCGCCCCCGCCGGCCGGCGGCCCCGCCGTGCCGACGTTGCCGGAACTGCTGGCCGGGGTGCGGGGGGAGGCCGAACGGCAGCGCGAGGGGGCCCGCGCCATGCCCACCCCGCTCGGAGCGCTCGGTCCCCGCCGGCTCGAGGTGATCCGCGGCCGGGACATCTACGCCGGCCGCGGCGCGGTCAAGCCCAGCCGCAGCAAGCGACGCAAGGCCGTCGCCGCCCGTCCCGCGGCGCGCCCGCTGGAGGTCCCGGCGACCAAGGCCGCCAAGCGCGTGATCAAGATCGAAGGCGGCGTGACCCTGCAGGACCTCGCCAAGCGCATGGGCGTCAAGGCCACCGAGGTCCTGTTCAAGCTGATCGGCCTCGGCATGCAGGGCGTCAACATCAACTCCACGCTCGACCCCGACACCGCCAAGATCGTCGCCGCCGAGTTCCAGTACGAGGTGATCGACACGGCGACCACCGAGGAGGACATGATCGCGGCGGCGGAGAGGAAGGTGGACGAGGTCGAGGCGGACGTCGTGATCCGGCCGCCCGTGGTCACGATCATGGGGCACGTCGACCACGGCAAGACCTCGCTGCTCGACTACATCCAGAAGACCAAGATCGCGGCGGGCGAGGCGGGGGGGATCACGCAGCACATCGGGTCGTACTACGTCGAGACGGCGCGGGGTCCGGTGGTGTTCCTGGACACGCCGGGCCACGAGGCGTTCACGGCGATGCGCGCCCGCGGCGCCCAGGTCACCGACCTGGTGGTGCTCGTGGTCGCCGCGGACGACGGCGTGATGCCGCAGACGATCGAGGCGATCAGCCACGCGCGGGCGGCGAACGTGCCGATCGTCGTGGCGCTGAACAAGATGGACAAGGAGGGGGCGCAACCGGACCGGGTCAAGCGGCAGCTCGCGGACCAGAACCTGCTGCCCGAGGACTGGGGCGGCGAGACGATTGTCTGCCCCGTCTCGGCGGTCACCGGCGAGGGGGTCGACAACCTGCTGGAGATGATCGCGTTGCAGGCCGAGGTGCTGGAGCTGAAGGCGAATCCGAAGCGTCCGGCCCGCGGCGTCGTGATCGAAGCGTACCTCGACCGCGGCCGCGGCGCCGTGGCCAACGTGCTGGTCAAGGACGGGACGATCCACCCCGGCGACTTCCTGGTGGCCGGCGAGGCGTTCGGCAAGATCCGCGCCCTGGCGGCCGAGAACGGCAAGCCGGTCAAGGAGGCCGGACCTTCGCGGGTGGTCGAGGTGCTGGGGTTGTCCGAGGTGCCGATGGCCGGCGACGCGGTCAACGTCGTTGCCGACGCGAAGCAGGCGCAGGCGATCGCCGAGAGCCGCACGCAGAAGGCGGCCAAGGCCGCCGGCGGCCCGCAGCGGTTGTCGCTCGAGGACTTCGTCAAGCAGAAGATGCAGGAGGGCGGTCCCCAGGACCTGAACCTCGTCATCAAGTCCGACGTCCAGGGCTCCGCCGAGGCGCTCGCCGGAGCGCTCGCGCGCCTGTCCACCGACGAGGTCAAGGTGAACGTCCTGCAGTCGTCGGTCGGCGGCATCACCGAGTCCGACGTGATGCTCGCCGCGGCCTCCCGCGCGATCATCATCGGCTTCAACGTCCGGCCGACCGGGAAGGCCCGCAAGATGGCCGAGACCGAGAAGGTCGACATCCGGTTCTACAACATCATCTACGACGCCCTGGACGACGTGAAGAAGGCGATGAGCGGCCTGCTCAAGCCGACGATCCAGGAGGTGTTCCTCGGCCGCGCCGACGTACGGCAGGTGTTCAACATCTCCAAGGTCGGCACCGTCGCCGGCTGCGTCGTCTCCGAAGGCAAGATCACCCGCTCGGCCCTGGTCCGCCTGCTGCGCGACCAGGTCCAGGTCTGGGAGGGCCGGATCGCCTCCCTCAAGCGGTTCAAGGACGACGCGCGCGAGGTGCTGCAGAGCTACGAGTGCGGCATCGGGCTCGAAGGGTACAACGACATCAAGCCGGGCGACGTGATCGAAGCCTTCGAGCGGCGCGAGGTGGCGCAGACGATCGCGTAGGCGGGCCGCGGCGCGGGGCGCGGGCCGCCGGCGCGGGTCGAGAGGTCGAGGATCCGTTCGATGTACGTCGCCGTCGGCCGCGTGCGGTTGCTGCTCCCCGGCAACCAGTCCCTCAAGGGCAAGCGCCACGTGCTGCGCCGCGTGCTGGAACGCGTCCGCGCCCGGCATCCGGTGGCCGTCGCCGAGGTCGCCGACCAGGACAAGTGGCAGGTCGCCGTGCTGGGGCTGGCCGCCGTCGGCAACGAGGCCCGCTTCGTCCAGTCGCTGCTCGACGCCGCCATCGGCGCGATCGGCGGCGTCACCGACGCCCCGATCGCCGACGTCGAACGAGGGCTGGTGGGGCCCGAGGCGCTGTCGCTGGAGTCCGCCGGCGCCTCGTTCGACCTCGCGGCGCTCGCCGACCGCTTCGACCTCGAGCAGGCCGAGCTGCCCGACGACTGGCCGCGCGAGGCCGGCCGCCCCGACCGCCGCCGGCGCGGGTCCGGCGACGAGGGCGCGGGAGGCCGCCGGCGATGACCCAGGGAGAGCGGACCGCTCGCGTGGCCGAACTGATCCAGCGGGAGGCCGCCCGCGTGCTCCTCGAGGAGGCGTCCGACGAGCTGCTGCGCGGCGCCACCGTGACCGGCGTCCAGGTCAGCCGCGACCTGCGCCACGCCCGGATCCTGTACACCGCCGCGGCCGGCCGCCGGGCGGAAGTCGAACGGCGCGCGAAGCGCTTCGAGCCGTTCCTGCAGCGCGAGCTCGCCCGCCGCCTCCAGCTCCGCTTCGCCGTCCGCGTCACGCTCGCCTACGACGGCGGCGTCGACCATGCGATGCGCCTGGAAGAGGTGTTCGCCGAGATCCGCCGGGCGGAGCAGGACCGCGGGCGGACGGTCGAGGGGGACGGTCCGGCCGGCGGCGAGGCCGCGGTCGGCGGGTCCACGGAGGACCGCGACCACGGCGACGCCGGACGGCGGGAAGGGCAGGGGTGACGATGGCGGCCGTGGACGTGACGGAGGAGCGGGCGGCGGAACTCCTGGGCGCGGCGCGACGGGTGCTGCTGGGAATCCACCGCAACCCCGACGGGGACGCCGTCGGCTCGGCGCTGGGACTCGCCCACGTCCTGCGCGGCCGAGGGGCGGAGGCGGTCTGCCTCTTCGCCGAAGGGGTGCCGGAGCCGTTCCGGTTCCTCGCCGGCGCGGACCGCACGGTCGACCGCCTGCCGGACGGTCCGCCCTTCGACCTGGCGGTGGCGCTGGACTGCGGCGACGCTTCCGTGCTGCCCCGGAGCTGGCCGGATGCGACGCACTATCGCGGCCTGCTGGTGCTCGACCACCACCCGGTGCGCCGCCCGTTCGGCGACTGGACGCTGCGGGACGCGACGGCGTGCTGCGTGGGCGAGATCGTCCTGCGCCTGGCCGACCGGCTCGGACACGTCCTGGACCGCCCGCTGGCGGAGGCGGTCTATGTGAGCCTGGCGACGGACACCGGGTTCTTCCGCTACTCGAGCGTCACGCCGGCGGCGTTCCGGCTCGCCGCCCGGCTGCTCGAGGCGGGCGTCGCGCCGTGGAAGATCGCGTTCCTGGTCGACGAGAACTACCCGGCGGCGAGGCTGGAGATGCTGAGCGGGATTCTCGGGACGTTGCGGCTCACCGCCGGCGGCGCCGTGGCGACGCTGACGGTGCCCCCGGGGCTCCTCGAACGCCTCGGGCTCGGCAACGAGTACCTGGAGGGGGTGATCAACTTCGCGCGCGGGATCCGGGGGGTGGAAGTTTCCGCGCAGCTCCGGGTGAACGAGGAGGGGAAGATCCGGGTTTCGCTGCGCTCGCGCGGGCGCGTCGATGTCGCGGCGCTGGCGCGGGCCCACGGCGGGGGTGGACACCGCAACGCGTCGGGTTGCACCCTGGACCCGCCGCTCGAGGCGGCGCGGGAACGGATCGAGTCCGCGGCGGCCGCCGCGGTCGCCGCCCTCCCGCCGCTCGCCCCCGGCGACGAGAGTTTCTACGAGGGTTGAGCGCGGCTACCAGAGGATCGTGGCGCAGCCGAAGCGCGCGCCGATCGTCTCGACCTCGCCGGACTTGAGTTCGTCGCAGGCCGTTCCGCAGAACTCGACCTGCCGGTGCGTGTCGTCGGTCCAGTGCCAGCCGTTCTCGCACGGGTCGTCGAAACCCACCACCTCGCCGTCGAAGTAGAAGTTCACCGCGTCCGGGTCCGCCGTCGCGTCCGGCTCCTCGATGTCGTAGACGCAGCTCACGATCTCCGAGGAGATCCGGTCGAAGGCCTCCACCAGCGCCGTCGGGTCGTCCACCGGGAAGAAGCTCGTGAACGGCGAACCCCCGTTGGCCGCGATCGCGTTCAGCTCGTCGGCCATCGAACCCGACGTGTCGCCGAAGCCGATCGCGAACGACCGGATGCCGTGGGTTTCGTACAGCGCGCGGGTGGCGGCGGCGAGCCCCGCGATCACCGGGCCGGGGTCGGGCGGGTCGCCCGTGTCGTCGCAGGTGTCGGCGCCGTCCGAGACCACCACGATGTAGCTCGCGCCCTCGTCGTCGAAGAACTCCGGCACCACCGTCGGGCCCTGGTCGCGGTACCACGGCATCTGGCGCAGCAGCGGCGTCGAGGTGAACGTGCCGGGCAGGAACTCGGACGCCATGTAGGCGCTGATCGCCGGCCCGGACTCGGCCGCCGGGGCCAGCGCCACGATCGGCGGCAGGTCCACCGCGCAGCCGCGGTCGCAGCTCGCCCCCAGCGCCATGCAGCGCATCATCTGCGTCGCGATGCACACCGGATCCGCGCAGCACTCGTCGTAGCACCGTTCGAAGTAGGCCAGGTCGCCGTCGGGGAACGCATCCAGGCCGTAGATGAAGTTGCGGCTGACGGGGTCCGACAGCAGATGGTTCAGCCCGGCCGTCGCCTCCTCCCAGTGGCTGGTCGCCCACGGCAGCGTGCTGGACATCGAGGACGACTGGTCGAGCAGGATCATCACGCGGACCGGCTCCATCGCGATCGGAAAATCCTGTTCGTCGCAGGTGATGTCCGTGCTGAGGTCGGGGCCGCCCTCGACGTCGCCGTCCGCATCCGCGTCCCCGTCGCCGCCGGCGTCGCCGTCCGCGGCCGTCTCCCCGCCGCCGTCGTCGCGCCGCCCGCCGTAGTCCGCGACCGCGTCGTCCGGCGGGCTGCAGGCGGCCGCGCCGGCGGCTGCGGCCAGGAACAGGGCCAGGGTGGTCGTCGGCAGGCTCCTCGCGCGTCCGTTCATGGCTCACCTCGTGCGGGAGGAGAGTAGCATGCGACGGGCGTCTGCGCGACAATGTCCGCGATGACCTCCGGGATCGTGCTGCTCGACAAGCCGGCGGGCCTCTCGTCGAACCACGCCACGCGACGCCTGCAACGCCTGTTCGGCGCCTCCTCCGCCGGCCACCTGGGAACGCTCGATCCCTTCGCCACCGGCCTGCTCCCGGTGCTGCTGGGCGACGCGACTCGTCTGATCCGGTGGCTCGATGCCGGCGAGAAGGTCTATCGGGCGGAGGCCCTGTTCGGGGTCGCCACCGAGACTCTCGACCGCGAGGGCGCCGTGCTCGCGCGGCACCCGGTGCCGGAGGACCTCGTCGAGCGGCTCCGGGCGTTGCTGCCGTCGTTCGTGGGCCGGCAGCGCCAGCGGGTGCCGGACTACAGCGCGGCGAAAGTCGGGGGCGTGCGACGTTGCGACCTCGTCCGGGCGGGGCGGACGGTCACCCCGAAGTTCAAGGAGGTGGTCCTCCGCTCGCTGCGGGTCCTCGAGCCGCCGGATGCGTTGCCAGGCGGCGCGGAAGGCTCGGCCGGCGGGCCCTCGGCTCGTGTCGCGGCGCGCGAGTCGGTCTCGGAGACCGACCCCGGGTCGCGCCGCGTGGTGCTCGAGGTGACCTGCGGGGCGGGGACCTACGTCCGGCAATTGGTTGCGGACCTGGGCGATGCGATCGGTTGCGGAGCGCACACGGTCGAGTTGCGGCGGTTGAGGGTCGGAGCGTTCGAGGCAGCTCTTGCTGTGTCACTGGAGACAATCGAATCGATCCATCCGGAAGAACGGACTTCTCTGTTTGTCGATCCGGGTCCGTACCTGCCGGGTCCGATCTGGGCGGCGGGGGATGCCGCGTGGGATCGGCTGGAGCGGGGGCAGGCGGTGGAGTGGGCGGGTGGGGGGACGGCGGATGGGGGTGTGGTGTTCGTGGAGCGCGGGGGGCGGTTGCGGGCGGTCGCGGAGCGGAAGGCGGGGGTGTTGTGGCCGCGACGTGTGCTGCGCGAGGGGCTGACGCTCGGGCGGGTGCGGAAAACCGTTTGACATCGTGCGGTGGCCGGTGTAAGCAGCCGGCCCGAGAAGAGCGAAGGGAGAGTCGTGGAGTCATGGCGCTGCATCAGGAGAGGAAGACCGAGTTGATCCGCAAGTATCGGACGCACGAGTCCGACACGGGGTCGCCGGAGGTCCAGGTGGCGATCTTGACCGAGCGGATCAACCAGCTTGGGGCGCACTTCGAGGCGCACAAGAAGGACCATCATTCGCGGCGCGGTCTTCTGAAGATGGTCGGGCAGCGCAGGCGGTTGCTGGACTACCTGAAGGCGAAGAACGTGGAGCGCTATTCGAAGCTGATCGAGCAGCTCGGCATCCGCAAGTAGTCGTCGCCGGACCTGTCTGGCCGGGTCCGCGGGGCGGGCCCGATCGAGACCCACCGTCCTCTTCTCCCGAAGCGATTGGCCGTCGATCGTAGGCGTGCGTCCTGCGGTGACGGATAGGAAGGAAGAGCGGAGATGATCACGAGGGAATCTGCGCCGTACGGCGCGCGACCGATCACGATCGAGACGGGCCGGGTGGCTCGTCAGGCGGGCGGGGCGGCGTGGGTGCAGCAGGGGGGCACGGTGGTGCTGGTCACGGCCGTCGCCGCGCACTCGGCGCGGGAGGGGATCGATTTCTTCCCGTTGACCTGCGACTACGTGGAGAAGACGTTCGCGGCGGGGAAGATCCCCGGCGGGTTCTTCAAGCGCGAGGGACGGCAGCGGGAGGACGAGATCCTGACGAGCCGGCTCATCGACCGGCCGATCCGGCCGTTGTTCCCGAAGGGGTTCCGGTGCGAGACGCAGGTGATCGCGACGGTCCTGTCGGTGGACAAGGAGAGTCCGGCGGACGTCCTGGCGGTGACGGGGGCGTCGGCGGCGCTGATGATTTCGGACGTGCCGTGGGACGGTCCGATCGCGGCGGTGCGGGTCGGGCGGATCGATGGGCAGTTCGTGGCCAACCCGACGTACGCGGAGATGGACCGGAGCGACCTGGACATCGTGCTGTGCGCCTCCCGGGACGCGATCGTGATGGTGGAGGGGCAGGCGAACGAGTTGCCGGAGGCGGTGCTGGTGGACGCGTTGTTCTTCGGCAAGGAGGCGGTCCAGCCGGTGCTGGAGTTGCAGGAGCGGCTGCGGCGCGAGGTCGGCAAGCCGAAGCGTTCGTTCGAACCGCCGAAGAAGGATCCGGCGGTGGCGGAGGCGGTCGCGGCCGAGGCTTCGGCGGGGTTGGACGCGGCGCTGGCGATCGGGGAGAAGCAGGCGCGCTACGCGGCGCTCGACGAGCTGAAGGACAAGGTGCTGGCGACGCTCGGGCAGCGGCCGGGCTGGGAGGACCGCGGCAAGGAGATCGCGGAGGCCTTCGACGCGCTCAAGCGCGACAAGGTCCGCCGCATGGTGCTCGACACCGGCCGGCGGATCGATGGCCGGCGGCCGGACGAGATCCGGCCCATCACGTGCGAGGTGGGGATCCTGCCGCGGACGCACGGCTCGGCGCTGTTCACCCGCGGCGAGACCCAGGCGATCGTGACGACGACGCTCGGCACGAGCGACGACGAGCAGAAGATCGACGCGCTGACGGGCGAGCACTGGAAGACCTTCATGCTGCACTACAACTTCCCGCCGTACTCGACCGGCGAGGTGAAGTTCCTGCGCGGACCGTCGCGGCGCGAGATCGGGCACGGGCATCTGGCGGAGATCGCGCTGCGCCGGATGATCCCGAAGAACGACTCCTTCCCCTACACCGTCCGGATCGTCTCCGAGACCCTCTCCTCCAACGGTTCCTCCTCGATGGCCACGGTCTGCGGCGGCACGCTGTCGCTGATGGACTGCGGCGTGCCGATCGCCGCGCCGGTCGCGGGCATCGCCATGGGGCTCGTCACGGACGGCACCAAGTATCAGGTGCTGACCGACATCCTCGGCGACGAGGACCACCTCGGCGACATGGACTTCAAGGTCTGCGGGACGCGCGCCGGGGTCACCGCCGTGCAGATGGACATCAAGGTCCAGGGCCTCTCCCGCCAGATTCTCGCCGAGGCGCTCGACCGTGCCTGTCAGGCCCGCCTGTTCGTTCTCGGCAAGATGCTCGAGGCGCTCCCGGCGCCGCGGCCCGAACTCTCGCCCTGGGCGCCGCGGATCGTGACGATCCGCATCCCGGTCGACAAGATCCGCGACGTGATCGGTCCGGGCGGCAAGGTGATCCGCGGCATCGTCGACCAGACCGGCTGCTCGATCAACGTCGAGGACGACGGCAGCGTGCAGATCGCCTCGGCCGATGCCGAAGCGGTGCGCAAGGCGGTCGAGATCGTCGAGGGGCTCACCCGTTCGGCCCAGGTGGGCGAGGTCTACACGGGCACCGTCAAGCGGTGCGTCGAGTTCGGGGCGTTCGTCGAGATCCTGCCCAACGTCGAGGGGCTGTTGCACATCTCCGAGATGGACTACCGCCACGTCGGCACGGTCGACGAGATCTGCAAGGAGGGCGACACCCTGCAGGTCAAGGTGATCAGCATCGATGGGCAGACGGGCAAGGTGCGCCTGTCGCGCAAGGAACTCCTGCCCAAGCCGGAGGGGTACGAGGAGCCGCCGCGCCGCAGCGACCGTCCCGGCGGCCGCGGCG
>JAAZOP010000360.1 GCA_012797735.1 Myxococcales bacterium | reverse complement strand
TCCCGCGGCACGTCCCGCCCGCCCCCGGGCGGCCACGGTCGCGGCCGCGTGCCGGTCGCCAGGCACACCGCGCGCGCGACGACCTGCGCCCCGTCGTCCAGCAGGCCCCGAAAGAACCCGTCCGCGCGCCGCAGCCCGACGACCCGGCCCCGCCGCACGACCACCCCACGCTCGGCGAGCTGCCGCGCCATCCTCCCGGCCAACGCGCGACCCGTTACCCCCGGCAACCCCGCCAGGTTGTCGATCCGGCGCGCCGCCGGCAACAGACCCCCCGCCGGTTCGTCGCCGGCCAACACCAGGTCCAGCCCGTCCCGCACCCCCTGCAACGCGCAGGACATCCCCGCCGGACCCGCGCCGACGATCCACAGGTCGTGCACCCGGTCCTCGCCCGACGCCATCCCCTCGCTCCTCGCGCCGCCGCGGCCGACACCACGGCTCCACGGGGCGATGGGGATGCCTCCCCGAGACCGGGGAGCCTGACATCATCGCCGATGCGCCGGCCCCAAGCTTGCCCGCGCCCGAACGCGGAAGTCAACCTCTCCCCCACCCTCACCACGCGCCGCCGGCGGCGCTGTTGACTCGCGACCCGAACACGGCGACTCTTGAGCGTCTGGAGGACGATGAAAGTCTGCCCTGTCTGCGAGCGCCGATACGAGGATGCGGCGGTTCAATGCCCGGCGGACGGCGCCCCGCTCGTCGTCGTTCCGGCGCCCCGCCCCGACCCGATGGTGGACCGCGTGCTCGGCCAGCGCTACCGCATCGTGCGCCGCGTCGGCGAGGGCGGCATGGGCTGCGTCTACGAGGCGCGCCACGCGACGCTGGGACGACGCTGCGCGCTGAAAGTCCTCCGCCCCGAACTGCTCGCCGACGCCGATGCCGCGGCACGCTTCCGCCGCGAGGCCGTCGCCGCCGGCGGTCTCGACCACCCCAACATCGTCGCGGTGCTCGACGTCGGCCAGGACGCCGACGGCACCGCCTTCCTCGTCATGGAGTACCTGGACGGGCGCGACCTCCGCCACCTGCTGCAGGAAGTCCGGATCCTCCCCGTCGCTCGCTGCATCCACATCTTCCGGCAGATCTGCGACGCCGCCGGGACCGCGCACGCCCACGGCATCGTCCACCGCGACCTCAAGCCGGAAAACGTGCTGCTCGTCCACCTGGGCGCCGACCCCGATCACGTCAAGGTGCTCGACTTCGGCGTGTCCAAGCTCGCCGCGGCGAGCCAGAAGCTCACCCGCACGGGCTTCGCCCTGGGGACCCCCGAGTACATGAGCCCGGAACAGGCGCTGGGCCGGAGCGACGTCGACCACCGGACCGACATCTACGCGATCGGGGTCATGCTGTACGAGGCGGTCACCGGACGGGCGCCGATCAGCGGCAGAACGCCGACCGAGGTTCTCGCACGCCTGTTCGCCGAGACCCCGGTCCCCGCCCGGCAGCTCAATCCCGACGTCGCCCCCGCGCTCGATGCGATCATCGCCCGCGCGATCGACAAGGAACGCGAGAACCGCTTCGAGAGCTGCGCCGCGCTCTCGGCCGCCCTCGCCGCCCTCGCCACGGACGGCGACATCGCCCTGGGCGCCACGATCCAGGTCGCGCCGGCGCCGCCCGCCACCGTGCCCGCGCCGCCGTCGACGACCGCGCCCGCCGCATTCTCGACCCCGGCCTCTCCGCCGGCGACCGCGCCCGCCGCACTCCCCACCCCGGTCTCTCCCCCGGCGACCGCGCCCGCCGCGACGGCG
>JAAZOP010000359.1 GCA_012797735.1 Myxococcales bacterium | reverse complement strand
GCCCTTCGATCTCGACGCCGTCGGCATCGCTGTCGGTTGTCGAAGGTGTCCCTACGGTCACCGGCAGCGCCATGGTCACGTACGGCACCGGCGAGGAACTCGACACCAAGTCGGCGTGGCTCACCCACCTGTTCGACGATCGCTCCCTCGTCCGCAAGGACCATCCGATCCTCCGCCTTCGCGGCAAGCTCGACCTGCTCCAGGCCCACATCCTCGACGCCCAGCTCGCCGCGCGCTCCGAGGATCTGGCCGACATCGATGCCGCCCTCGGCGAGGCGCTCGACTGGCTCCGCCGCCTGCTCGCCGCCGAGGTTCTCTCGCGACCGTGCCCGGAACTGGCGCTGGCCGGCTTCTCCGCCGATGAGTTGCACCGCATCTCGCATCACACGCGCGAGTACCTGGGCGTCGGATTCCTCCTGCCCGACGCCGCGATGGGCCCGACCGCCGTCAAGCTCAACCTGCTGCGCGCCTGCGTGCGGGAGGTCGAGTTGACGGCGGTGGATGTCTTCGCGGCCGACATCCACGTGACGCCGGAGAACCGCGAGCGGATGCTGGCCGGGCTCAACCGTCTTTCCAACGCGATCTACGTCCTCACCTGCAAGGTGGTCGCCGCCCGCCGATCGGGCTAGAGGTTCCCGCCGGCATCGCCGCCTCGGACCTCACCGCAATCCTTCACCGGCCGGGGGGGTCGGTCGTGGCGCGATCCAGCTCTTGTCCGGACCGTTGCTCCGCACCTCGTGCCACGGTATACGTGGCGCCCCGGAGGAAGGAGGAGACAACCATGAGTCTGCGAGGAGGCATCGGTGTTCTGGCGCTGATCGCGGTGCTGGCGAGCGGTTTCGCCTGCAAGAAGAAGTCCGACGAGGGCGGAGCGACCGCCGGAAGCGGTGGCGGATCGGCCGAACCGGCCTCCGCGGGTTTGGCCCTGGCCGAGAAGGAACTTGCTTTCGGCCAGGTCAAGCTCAAGGCCTCGGTGCCCGCCGACTGGGAGGAGAAGATCGAAACCGGCCGCTTCGCCTCGGCCCGCTACCAGACCCCGGACTTCCGCTACCGGCTCGAGATCAAGGAGACCTGCTGCGGCATGTGCGAGCCGGAGAAGTGGGCCGAGAACGTGAAGGCCGAGGCGGCGCAGTACGCCTCCGGCGAGATGTTCCAGCCGCCGGTGAAGGTCACGGTGCAGGAGAACGCCGAGGTCGAACCGGGGAAGTGGGTCTTCGTCGGCCGGACCGAGCCGGTCGATCCCGCTTCGGGCGCGTTGTCGCAGACGATCCTCCACGTCTGGCGCTACGGCGCGGACTGGGAGCAGATCGTGACCTGCGACTTCTCCGTCGAGCGCGACGACCCGAAGGGACCGGCGCTGCTCGACGCGCTGCGCAAGGCCTGCCTGTCCCTCGAGCGGCTCGGGCCGGCGCAGCCCGCGACCTGACCCGCCGCGCCCCGCAGCCTTCGACTCAGCGCCGTTCCGGATCGCCCTTCTTCAGGCCGCGCTGGAGCGGTTCGGGTGCCATCTCCCGGATGTGCGTCGGCGGCGCCGGCGCCCGCTCGTGCATTTGCGTCGGGTACGGCACCTCCTCGAAGATCTGCGTGCCCCGCTGCAGCGCCTCTTCCAGCATCCGGCGCGTCACGTCGAGCCGGTAGCGGCCGGCCGGAACGCCGGTTCCGCCGAACGACAACGAGCGCAGGAAGGCCAGCGCCTCGCGCTTGACGTCCGCGGCGACCGAGGCGGCGTACAGCGTCGCGTGCGTCACCTCGCCCCGCCCATCCAGCGTCAGTTCGACCTGGAGGTCGCGGGCCGGGGCGATGTGTTCGGCCAGGTAGAACATCGCCTGGCCTTCGAAGGCCGTCGCGAGCGCCTCCGGCGCCGGAACGGCCTCGGCCGGGCCGCCGGCCTCGGGCGCCGCCGGAACCGCCTCGGTGGCCGGGGCGTCGGCCGCCGCGCGAGATGCCTCGGCCCCGCTCTCGCCCGCGTCCGCCGATCCGCCGTCCGGTTCTGCCGTGGTCGCGACGTCCGGGAGCGGGGGAGCGACCATCTCGGTGGCGAAGGACGGGGCGTCGGTGGGCAGCGCGACTTCCTCCGTCGGGTGGCTGGCGCCGCCGCTTTCCTTCTTGCACGCGACCGGGACGACGGCCAGCGTGGCGGCCAGGCCGGCGGCCGCTGCCTTCTGCAGCCACACCCGCGGGCGGCGCTGGCGCTCCAGCAACGCCGCACGGAAGGCCTCGAGCAGCGCGTCGGCCTCGCGGGCCAGGCGCGCGCCGCTTCGTTCCACTCGCTCGTGCAGTTCCGCCGCGTACGCCCGCGCCGCCGCCTCGTCCGGGAAACCGCGGCCGACCGCCGCCAGCGCCTCGTCGAGGAAGCCGCACGTGTCGAGGTTCGCCGCGACGACGAAGGCCTTCGTGCGCCGCCACAGCGCGTCGTCCCGGCCCCAGAAGTGGCCCAGCAGCTGGTGTTCGTAGTCGACCCGCATCGTCCGGTGGTGCAGCCCCTGTTCACCGTAGTTGCGGTCGCGGAACGCGGCGTAGATCACCTCGAAGGCGAGTTGCGCGCGGGGGTCGGCGATCTCGTAGTCGTAGCCCCACGGGTCGCCCAGCCGCCGGCCCTGTTCCCGCAGCCGCCGTTCCAGCGGCGTGCCGGCATAGATCTCCGTCCGGCAGAAGTTCATCGGGTTCCGCGGACGGGAGCGGAGGAACGCCGCGTTCGCGATCACGTCCTCCAGGACCGAGTCGGGGTTGAAGATCAGCAGGTTGAAGCAGGCGTGGATGTCCAGCGTGTTCACCACGTCCAGCGCGCGCTCGTTGTCCGACAGCGTCTGGCCGCGGCCGAGGCGCCGCAACGACGCCTCCGTCCCCGCCTCGATCCCCAGGAACACCCGGAACAGCCCGATCGACTGGAGGTACGCGAACAGTTCCTCGTCGACCTCGTCCGGCCGCGCCTTGATCGCGAAGGCGATCCGCCCGACGCCGCGCTCGCGCAGCGCCCGTTCCAGGGCCCGCACGCGGTCGAACGTCCTGGCGCGGGAATCGAGCACGAAGTTGTCGTCGTGGAAGTTGAAGACGCGCACGCCGTCGCGGTACAGCGCCGCCATCTCCTCCGCCACCCGCTCGGGCCGCCGCAGCCGCAACCGGGGGCCCCCGCAGTGGCGGTGCCAGGCGGCAATCGAGCAGAAGGCGCAGGCGTGGGTGCAGCCGCGCGATCCGAGCACGTTGGCGATCGGCAGACCGAGATACCGGTCGTACGGCTTGCGGTGCACCGGCCACGGCAGCTCGTCGAGGTCGGGCGGGTTCGTCGCGCGGGGGTTGCGCACGACGACGCCGTCCGCGCGGCGCCAGACGAGCCCCTCGACCTCCCCGAGCCGGTCCAGACGCTCGGCCAGCCGCAACATCGGCCGCTCGCCCTCCCCGCAGACCACCGAGTCGAACGCCGCGACCCGTTCGAGGAGCCATTCGGCGTTGAACGCGGCGAAATGCCCGCCAGCCGTCAGGTGACCGGCGAACCCCAGCTCGCGGGCGCGCCGCGCCAGCATGGCGAACTGGCGGGCCCGGTAGGTGAAGACCAGCGACATCCCGGCGAGCGGCGCTCGGGAGTCGACCAGCTCCTGCGCCGCCCGCTCCAACTCCGCCGGCTCGTTGAACACGACCTGGACCACCTCGTGCCCGGCCGCCTCGAGCGTCCCGCGGATGTAGCGCACGGCCAGGTTCTCCTCGAACTCGGCTCCCACCAGTGCAATGCGCATCCTTGCCTCCCTTCCCGGGTCGCGACGAGCCTACCACGAACCGTGGTTTGTCGGTCGGGCATTCGACACCGGCGCCGGAGCAGGCTTGGTGGCGCCGGTCGTCTCCCGGAAGCGGCCGGGGTTCCGGCGCGCGAGAGGAGCGGCCGCCGGCCGCTGGACCGTGGACCTGCGTCGCCGGCGTGCCATGCTGCCGGTCCGGGAGGCGAAGACGATGCGCACCGCGCGAATCCTGGCGCAAGGAGACGAGATCACCACCGGCGCGACGATCGACACCAACTCGGCCTGGGTCGCCGAGCAGCTCGGCCGGCGCGGCGTGCGCGTGCTGGGCCTGGGCGCGGCGCCGGACGACGTGGACCTCCTGGCCCGGATGCTCGTCGACGCCGCGCGCGACTGCGACATCCTCGTCTCCGGGGGCGGCCTGGGACCGACGACCGACGATGTGACGGCCGAGGCGGCGGCGCGCGCGGCCGGCGTGCCGCTCGTGGAGTCGGCGGAGGCGCTGGAACAGGTGCGCGCGCGGTTCGCCCGGATGGGCCGGCCGATGTCGCCGAGCAACGCCAAGCAGGCCCTCGTGCCCCGCGGCGCACAGGTGCTCGAGAACCCCGCCGGCACCGCGCCGGGCTTCGTCCTGCCGCTGGGCGCCGCCCGCGCGTTCTTCTTCCCCGGCGTGCCGCGCGAGCTGCGGGCGATGGTCGAACTGCATCTCGTGCCGTGGCTCGAGGCGGGCGGCGCGGCTCCGCTCTTGCGCCGGCGTTTCCACGTCTGCGGCCTCGGCGAGTCACTGGTCCAGGAGCGGCTGGCCGATCTCGCCCTCCCGCCCGGCGTGCGCCTGGGCTACAAGACCTGGCTGCCCTACAACACCGTCGTCGTCTACGGCGAACCGGGAATCGGTGAGGCGGAGGAGCGGTTCGCGGCGGCGTGCGACGCGGTGCGCGAGCGGCTCGGCGAGGACCGTTTCGGCGAGGACGACGAGACCCTGCCGGGGGTGCTCGGACGGCTGCTCCTCGCGCGCCGCTGGACCCTCGCGACGGCGGAGAGCTGCACCGCCGGCGGCGCCGCCGCGCTGGTCACCGAGGCGCCCGGCAGCTCCGCCTGGTTCCGCGGCGGCGTGGTCGCCTACGCGAACGAGGTGAAGCGCGACCTGCTCGGCGTCCCCGCCGCGCTGCTGGAGCGGCACGGCGCGGTGAGCGAGGAGTGCGCGCGGGCGATGGCCGAGGGTGTGCGGCGAGCGACGGTCGCCGACGTCGGCGTCTCGCTCACCGGCATCGCCGGTCCCGACGGCGGCACGGCGGAGAAGCCGGTCGGCACCGTCTGCTTCGCCCTGGCGCTCCCGGACGGCACGCGGGCGCGCACGGTGCGTTTCCCTCCGTTCGGCCGGGATCGGGTGCGGGCGCTGGCGGCGGCGACGGCCCTGGAATGGCTACGCCGGCAGCTCGCCCACCCGTGAATCGTCGTCACCGGGCGCTTCCCTGGCCGGGGAGCTGTCGTTCCGGGGGCATCCAGTCGAGGAAGCGATAGACCAGCACGCCGTCGTCCTCGACGTCGAGCTTCACGCGCTGGCCATCGACCAGCGACGACAGCAGCGGCTCGACCTGCGGCGGCGGCAAGCGCAGCACCTCGGCCGCCCGGTCGAGACGCAGGACGCCGTGGTGTTCGCGGGCCAAGTCGGCCAACGCGCGCAGCCGGGTCACCTCGGCGTCGCGGTCGTAGCGCTTGCGCAGGCCCCGACCGGCGACGAACAAGGCCAGGGCTCCGAACAGCAGGCCGGCGGCGGCGGCGACGCCGAGCGCCGCGAAGAGGCCCGAGACGAACAACAGGGTCAGCAGCAGCGTGCCGGCGCCGGCGAACCCGAGCAACGCGGCGAGACCCTTGAGGCCGAAGGAGCGGCCGGCGCCGAGCGCCTCGATCTGGGCGGCGCGCTGCATCGCCTGGTCCGGCTTCTCGGGAACGCCGCGGCGCGCGGCGGCGGCCAGCGCCAGCGGTCCGGCGGCGAAACCGCGATGGCCGCCGCACAACTCGCAGACCAGCTCGTTCTCGTGCGCCTTGCGGTAGGCGACGCCGGGGAAGCCGCCCAGGCCGTAGAGCATCGTGACCATGCAGCCGGCGCCGGAGCGGGAGAAGTAGGGCACGGCGGGGCTGGGATTGTGGCAGTGCGGGCACCGCTCCGCCGTCTCGCTGTACTTGCCGCATCCCGGACACCGGTCGCGTCCGGCGGGGATCTCCGTCGAACAGACCGGGCAGATCGCGGGTTTCTCCGGCGCCGCCGGCCGGCCCTCCTGCTGGGGGACGATCGCATCCGTCATCGCCCGGGCAGCCTAGCCGCCACCGGCATCGGGTGCAAGCGTCCGACCGGAAGGGACAGGGTATCGCCGAAGTCCGCATCGCCGGCCGGCGCGAGGCTTCAGTGGCCCACGGCCCTGGCGGGCCATCCGCGAATCACGAAAACGCCGGGCGGATGAGCAGGGGATGGGCGATTTTCGGGGCAGGCTCCAGGAGCGACTTGGCGATCGTGATTCCGCCGGCCTGCAGCCTCGAGCCCGGAGCCTGGAGCCCGTCGGGCATTGGCGGCGGCGACTCTGGCGAGGCCCTGCCGGAAGGGAGGCCCTGGCGGCGGGGCGCGGGGGACCCGGGCCTTTCCCTGGCGGGCACCGGTTGGTAGGCTGGCGGAGCGATGCACGAGCGGTGGCAGATCCGGCCGGACATCCGCAAGCTCGCCGCCGAGGCGCAACGCGGCGGCCCGCTCGTCGTGGCCGCCGCCGCCGGCAAGGGCGGCGTCGGCACCTCGATCGTCCTCGCCAACCTCGGCCTCTTCTTCGCCCAGATCGGCCGGCGCGTGCTGCTGATCGATCTGGCCCGGGGCGGCGGCAACCTGCACGCCATGGTCGGTCACGCCGCCCGACGGGAGGGACCGCAGGCGGAGGCCGAAGATGTCGCGCTGGAGGCGCGGATCGAGGACACGGCCATCGCCAATCTGGCTGTCGTCCCCGCGCGCCCCGCCGACCGCCGCCGCGCCCCGGGCCTCGGCTGGCGCGCCTGGCTGGAGGAGACGGTCGCCCGCCTGCTGCCCCGCTTCGACGCCTTCCTCTTCGACTGCGGCGCCTGGCCGCGCCGCGAGGCGTTCGACCTGTTCGTGCATGCCGCGGCGCCCGTCGTCGTCTGCGCCCCCGAACCGACCGCCGTCGAATCGACGCTCGGCTTCCTGCGCGAGGCGACCAACCGTTTCCTGGCGCACGAGCCCGACCGGGGCTCGTTCGTCCGCGAAGTGCTGGCCGCCGCCGGTCAGACGCCACCGACGCCCGCCGAACTGCTGGAGCGCGTGGCGGACCGCGACGAGGGAGTGGCGCGTGAGCTGTTCCGGCACGTCCAGACCTTCGTTCCCGGCCTGGTGATGAACCAGGTCCGCGTCCGCAGCGATTTCGACCTCGGTCCCGCCGTCGAAAGCGTCGCCCGCCGGATCCTCGGCATCCCGCTGCGCTTCCTCGCCGCGATCGAGACTGACGACGCGATCTGGAAGAGCGTACGCTCCGGACGCCCGCTGCTCGTCGAGGCGCCGTCGAGCAAGCCGGCCCGCGAGATCGAGCGCATCGCGCGCTGGATCCTGCTGCCCGACGCCGCCCCGCGCCCCGGCGCGCCCCGCCTGCGCGAACCGGGACAAGACGCCAACCTGTACGAGATCCTCGAGGTGGACCGCGGAGCGAGCGAGGAGGAAATCCGGCGCGCCTTCCGCCGGGCCAAGGACCTCTACTCCGGCCAGCACGTCGCCACCCGCGGCCACGTATCGCCCGCCGAACAACGCCGCGCGCTGGCCCGCGTCGAGGAGGCCTACGAGACGCTGGTGGACCCCAATCTGCGCCGCCCTTACGACCGGACCCTCTCCGAAGAGGAGGATTCCGAGCCGGGCGCGCCGGCGGGATCGCGCGGCGACGTTCCGGAGCGTGCGGCCGCTCCCGCCGCGCAGGTGCGCCGGCCGCAACTGGAGGAAGGGACCGAGTACACCGGGGCACTGCTGCGCGAGCTGCGCCGCCAGCGCGGCATGGAACGGGACGATGTCGCCGCCGTCACCCGCATCGGCACCGCCTACCTGCGCGCGATCGAGGAGGAGGACTTCGACGCTCTGCCCGAGGAGGTCTTCCTCAAGGGCTACCTGCGCCAGATCGCCCGCGTGCTCGGCCTGCCGGAGCGGAACGTGGCGGACACCTTCCTGCGACGGTTCCGCGCCGGGCGACGCCGCCAAGCCCGGCGTCCTTGACGCGCCGCGTCAAGCTCCGGGATTGCCCCCCGTCCTCCGCCGCGACAGAATGGCGACGTGCATCGCCGGGAAATCCTTCCGGGATTCGTTCTCGCCGTGCTGCTCGCGCGACCGGTGCCGGCCCGCCCCGGCGGCTTCGAGTACGGCGTGAACGGTGCGGAAGCGGTGGGCCGTGCCGGCGCCTTCACCGCCCGCGGCGCCAACCCTTCCACCCTCTACTACAATCCCGCCGGCATGGGCCGCATCGAGCCAGGCACACATCTCCTCCTCGACGCCAATCTCGTCCTGCGCACGCTCGAATTCCGCCGCGCCGGCGAGATGGACTTCGTCGGACCCAACAACTACCGCGTCGATGGCCTGCGCTACCCGCGCGTGCGCGACGAGGGCGGCGTCTTCCCCGCCCCCTTCTTCGCCCTCGTCACCGACCTCGGCCTCGACACCGACTTCCAGTTCGGCTTCGGCGCGTTCGGCCCCGCGGCCGTCGGTCGTGCCTCCTTCCCGAGCCAGGTCTGGGTCGTGAACCACGACGACCAGCGGATCCCGATCCCGGCGCCGCAGCGCTACGACCTCCTGTTCATGGACGTCCTGTTCGTCTGGCCCACCCTCGCCGCCTCCTGGCGCATCCTCGACGACCTCGTGGTCGGCGCCGCCTTCCAGTCCGGTTTCGTCCACATCGTTTTCCAGAATTCGACCGTCGCCTTCGGCAACGGCGACGACGTCGTCGCCGACATCCGCGCGAATCTCGACGTCTGGGACCCGTTCGTCCCCGCCGGCATGCTCGGCGTCTGGTACCGCCCCTGCCGCTTCCTCGAGTTGGCGGTCTCGGCCCGCATCTCGGACGGCATCGGCGCGGACGGGGAAGTCGTCACGATCTCGAATCCTTACGGTGTCCGCGGCCAGGAACCGATCTCCAGCGCCGAGTGGTCCGACTACGACACGGAGAACGGCGAGCATCCGCCGGCCGCGCGACTCTCCTTCCCCTGGCCGCTGCTCGTCCTGCGGACCGGTGTCCGGTTCCTCTGGCCGCGCGACACCGCGGCGGTTGCCGGGGGCGACCTGGATGCGCAGGTTGCATGGCGGCTCGCCGCGTTGCCACCGCATGAACGCGAGTGGTTCGACGTGGAACTGGATGTGACGTACGAGATGAACTCGGTGGTCGACAGCTTCCGCACCAAGATCGACGGCGTCGTTCCGCTGGGCTACGGCGCCCCGAACGTCGCCGTCCGACCCGACCGCGAGCATCCGGAGAACGCCGGCGTGCTCGAACTCCCCCACCACTGGCAGGACACCGTCGCCGTGCGCCTCGGCGGCGACGTCAACCTGCTCGAGGGCGCCGTGTCGCTCCACTGGGGCGGCAGCTTCGAGACCTCGACGGTCCCCGAAGACTACACGCGCCTCGACTACGCGCAGTGGATGACCTTCGGCGTCGCGGGCGGCGTGACGGTCCGCCTCCCGTGGTACGGCATCGATGTGACCGCCGCGTACCTCCACTACTTCTCCCCGGACCGCGAGATCACCGATGGGAAGGTGCGGATGCTCTCGGCGCTGCCGCGGGAGGAGCAGCAGATTCCGGTCATCAACGATGGCAAGTTCAAGATGGCTCTCGACATCTTCTCGGTGGGTCTTGCGGCCCGGTTCTAGCCGCCGGCGGTCCCGGCGCGGTCCGGACGCCTTGGGCGGCCTCTTCCGGAGCGCGGGTGCCGCCGCGGGACTCCGGCCGGCGGCCTGCCACGCCGCGCCGCTCCCCGCCCTCGCCGCCCTGCTCGCGGCGGTCGTGACCGCCTGCGGCGCGAGCGCCGGGGCGCCGTGCGAGTCGTCCGACGAGTGCGCCGCGGGCCTCCTCTGCCGCGGCGGCGTCTGCCTGCCGCTGGTGCCCGAGGACGCCGATCTTCCGGACGTCCTGCCCGACGGCGAGGAAGACGGCGCCGGCGATGTGCCGGGCGACGTCCCCGGGGACGACGGCGGGGCCGGCGACGCGGCCGACGTCCCGCTGCCGCCGCTCGGCACGCTCCGGCCGGGCGAGGTCTACGATCCGCCCGATCCGACCGCCAGCGGCGTGCTCGGCGCCGCCGGCGAAAGCTACGCGCTCGTGCTCTGGGACAACGGCCTCGGGATCTGGGACAGCTGGGACGTCGCCGTCTCGGTCGAGAACGGGCGCAAGGCCTCCGAGCCGCGCGCGCCCGACGCCGGCGCTCCGCCGGCCCGGGCCGCGATCCCGTGCCTGCCCGGCCGCTTCGTCGACCTCGCGGCGCGCCGGCTGCCCGACTCGCCGTTCCCGGTGCGTCGAGATCCCCTCCCCGGCGACACGACCACCTTCCGCGTGATCGATGCCTCCGGCACCGCGATGATCGAAGTCACCGCCCGTCTCGAGTACATCGGCGCCGGCCTCGAGATCTGGTCCGACCAGACGCACTCGTTCACCAGCCCCGGCCTCGAGGTCTACGAGGGGTTCGCGGGGCACTTCGAGCGGACGATCCTGCCGAGGGAGCGGACGCTGTTCCACGCCGAGCCCGACGTCGACGGCAACGGCCGTGTCACCGTGCTGGTCAGCCCGACCGTCGGCGAGCTCGGCGCCTCCGGCTACGTCAACCCCTACGACCTCACCACCTCGTCGTACGGCAACCACAAGGACATGATCTACCTCAACCCACCGCCGCGCTGGGGCGGGGCGGAGTACCAGATCCTGAGTTGCGCCGGCGTGCTGGCCCACGAACTCCAGCACCTGATCCGCGCCGGCGCGATCGGGATCGACCCTTCCGAATCGATCTACCTCAACGAGGGGATGAGCCATCTGGCGGCGGACCTGGCCGGCTTCGGCTTCGACAACCTGTGGTTCCTGACCGAGTTTCTCGACGACTACGTGCCGTTCACCGTGCCGCGCGGCATCGATTCCCCGCGCATGGCGGCCTCGAGCGACTGGCATCAGGACGTGGTGATGCGCTCGGCGGGCTACTTCCTCCTGCGCTACCTGTTCGACCGGCTGGGCGGCGCGACCTACGCGCCGGATGGGGGCATCACCGACGCGGGCGGCCTGTCGCTCCTGCGTTCGCAGTTCGCCGGCGGCCGCTTCGGCATCGCGGCGCTCGAGTGGGCCGTCGGGGCTTCGCGCCGCGACTTCATCCCCGACTGGCTCACCGCGATGCTGCTGGACGGCCGGACCGACGCCGGCGGGACGCCGCTGCCGCTCCCGCCGCGCCACCGCTTCGCCGACCCGACGCTCGACCCCGTGACCGGCGCCCAGCACGGCGTGGCGCTCAACGCCGAGAACGCCTACCTCGACTGGGGCACCGTGCGCCTCGAGAACGTCTCGCCGACCGACCTGCGCGACTTCGCCGGTCGCATCGATGCGGGCGGGGTGGCCCTGCTGATGGTCCGCCCCGTGGCCCCCGGCCCCGTCGTCGTCCGGCTCGACGTGGAGCGCGGCGCGGACCTGGCCGCCCGCTGGGTGCGCCTCCGCTAGCCACCGTCCCGTCGCTCCGTGCGCGTCGTTGTGGTAATTGTCCCGCCGCCATGATGAAGCTGCGCCCGAAGATGCTCGAACCGGGGAAGGGGAGCCTCGGCGGCCTGGGCACCTGGATCCCCGTGGTTGTGGTCGTCGCCTGCGTGCTCCTGCACCTCTTCGGGGTGCTCGACGAGCTGTGGGCCGCGCTGGCCGTGGCGGTGGCGCTCCTGTACACGATGGCGGAGCCGGTGGTCTACCGCATCGTGCGCCCGGACCAGTTCCCGCGCTGGGGCCGCTTCGCCGCCCTCGGGCTGCTCGTCGTCAGCCTCGCCTGGATGGGCTGGGCCGGCTGGTGCTGGGCCGTCCCCGGCGTCGTCGTCGCCGAAGGCGACCTCGCGACCACCGAGGACGCATTGAAGCCGTCGCCGACCACGCCCGGCGAGCCGACCGACTTCCGGCTGGAAGTCTCCGTCGCGCAGCTCCCGCCGCTGGAGAAGGAGATGACCTTCCCCTGGACGCTGCGCGTCGGCACCGCCGACGTCCGCGGGCACTTCGGCCGCGAGCGCGTCCGCAACCGCCTGACCGGCGAGAAGCTGCGCGCCCGGCCGCGGGAATACCACCGCCTCCGCGTGGCGCTCGATCCGCGGAAGGACAAGCTCCGCCTGGCCAGCCTCGTCCGCACCCCCGGCGGCACCAAGCTCAGCGAGGAGGAACGGAAGGAGTCCGAGTTGACCGGACCGATCCACGTACGGCTCGAGGAGGTGCCCATCACCCGCCTGCAACTCGGCCTGGTCACCGGGGCGCTGGTGCTGCTGGCGGCCTTCGTCGAGGCGTTCGAGGATCGGCAGCGCAAGGAGCGCAGCCGGGTGACGATGCTCGTGGGCGGCATGGCCGCGGCCGTGATCTACCTGCTGATGGCGATCAATCCCGGCCAGCTCCTGATGGGAGTGCTCGGCGCCGCGATCGTCGGCCTCGGCGGCGCACTCGCCGCCTTCGTCCTCGCCTGGCTCTTCCAGCGCGTCGTCCCCGCCCGCTGGGCGTCCTGAGGCTCCGGGCGCACACCCCTTCGCCGGCCGGGATGGCGGCGGGGTCCCGGCGGTTGTCCTCTGTCATACCGGAATCCCCTCCCGCTCGATGTCCAGCGCGATCCGCCGCTCCGCCGCCCGCCGCTCGGCCGCCTGCGACTCGCTCCACGCGAGCGGGTGGATCAGCGGTGCGTCCGTCCCCACCGTGCGCCACGCCTCCAGCGCCAGATCGATCGCCTCCGCCCTCTCGCCGTCCGTCAGGCCCGCGACCACCACCGCGACATCGACGTCCGACTCGGGATCGGCGTCACCCCTCGCCCGCGATCCGAACATGCGAAGGTCGAGCAGCCGATGACCGAACCGGCGTTCCAACAGCCGCCGGTCGGCATCGAGCAGGGGGCGCAGTTCCGAAGGCGCGCATCGCACCGTCCATCCTCCCGGCGCCCAAACTGCCATGCCGTTCCGAAGCGCTCCACGCGCCCGGGATCTCTGCCAGGGTGTCGCCGAAGTCCGCATCGCCGGCCGGCGCCAGGCTTCCGTTGCCCACCGCCCTGACGGGCGACCCACGAATCACGAAAACGCTGGGCGAATGTGCAGGAGACGGGCGATTCTCGGGGCAGGCTCCAAGAGCGACAGGTCGATCGTGATTCCGCCGGCCTGCAGCCTCGAGCCCGGAGCCTGGAGCCCGTCAGGCATTGGCGGCGGCGACGTTGGCGAGGCCCTGGGATCTCTGCGGGATCTCTGCGCCGCCGGCGCCCGGGGACCGGGAACGTCCGGCGCGGCGACCGGGTCAGGGACGCAGCGCGGGATGACCGGCGACCGGACGCCACCCGCCGAGCAGGAGTTCGACGAAGCGGGAGCGGACCTGACGGCGGGCGAGCAGCCGGCGGGCCGGCGGCAGTTCCAGCAGCGTCGTCAGGACCCGGGCGAACACGCGGTGCGACAGACGGGTCGGGTCGTCGAACAGCAGATGCGCCAGCGTGCCCCGTTCGAGCGCCTGGAGTACCATCCGTTCGACTTGCGTTCCCGGCGTCTGGATGCGCGTGGGCGTGCGGTGCAGCTGGATGGCCCCCGTCGGGCAGCGGCGCCGGCAGACCCCGCAACCGAGGCACCGGTCGGCCGTCACGCGGGCGTGGGCCTTCGACTTCCGCGCGGCACCCGCCGCCTCGGGGACCAGTTCGATCGCCCCCAGCGGACAGGCCCGGACGCACCGGCCGCAACCGTTGCACTTCGGCGGGTCGACCGCGGCGGCGTGGTTCGAGCGGACGGTGCCCCGGTGGCCGCCGAGCAGCCGGAGGCCCTCGAGCATCTCGCAGCAGCAGGAGCAGCAGTTGCAGAGGAAGGTCGGCTTGCGGCGGACGTTGTCCACCATCTGGACCATCCCCAGCTCCTTGGCGTGCGCCAGGACGTCGAGGGCCCGGGACTGGTCGATGGGTCGGGCGAGACCGGCGCGCGACAGATAGTCGGCGCCCTGGCCCAGGGCGAGGCAGTGATCGATCGGATAGGCGCAGCGCCGGCCGAGGTGCTCCTGGACGTGACGGCAGTGGCAGATGCCCTCCGCCCACCGCCCGGCCCGCGCCACGATCTCGGTGGCGCGCTCCTCGTCGAGAATCTCGGAGTCGGTGCCGCCGGCGACGGCCTCCTCCTGGAGCAGCGGACGGGCGAGGAACGTTCCCTCGTTGCCGATCATGCGCACGAAGGCCAGGTCGGGGTCGCCGTGGAAGTACTCCCAGACGTGGCGGGCCAGCCGCGCCTGGTCGACGTCGTCGCGCCGGCGCATCATCGAGAACTCGAAGAAGCCGATCACCGTGGGGTTGAGGAACCAGAACGTGCGGCCGTCGGGGTGGGGGAGATCGACGACCAATCCCCGGTGCAGCATGTCGCGCAGGAGTTCCTCGGCCCGGCGCGCGGAGATCCCGGCGCACCGCGCGATGCGCTCGGTCGTGGATGGTCGCAGCGGCATCGCCGCCGCCAGCCGCCGCTCCTCGCCCCGGAACAGCTCGTCGAGGATCTCGAAGAGCGCGGGGTGCGCCGGAGCGCGGATCGGCATCCGGTCCAGTCGCCGTTGCAGCGCGAGCAGCCGCGGCTCGATGCCGTGACCGTGTCCCATCCTCGCCTCCCGCGGCGGCCGGGACAGGTCCCGCCGCCGGCCGCCATCCCCCGGGCGGGGCGACCGGTCGTACCGGCCCGCCCGCGACCTGAGTCCCGCCGGCCGCTCAGCCACCCTCGGAGGGCGGACTCTCGCGCGGCCGTGCGATCGTCTCCAGCACCCGCCAGTCGCGCCACGCCGCCGCGGCGCGGACGACGACCGCCGTGTCGGCGCCCCCGCCCCCGAACCCGGTGCCGGCCAGCGCGATCGTCTCCTCCCCCGGCGCCACCACGCCGGCCAGTCGCGCCGCCACGACGCAGCAGACCGCCACGCGCACGCCGACCCCGACCTTCTCCAGCGCGCGCAGGTCCATGCGTGTGAAGGCCTGGATCGCCTTCCAGTCGACGCGGACCACCGCCGCCCCTGCCCGCTCGAGTTCCGCCGCCTGCTCCGCCGTCAGGCTGCACGGGACCTTCCCCACCCCCTGCCGCTCCAGCGCCGCCCGGTGTTCCCGGAACCGCGGCAGGTAGTCGTGCAGCTTCGCGACCGGCAGGGCGACGCCGGCGGGATTCGTCACCGCCGCGACCCGGAACGGCGGACCGAACGCCGCCAGGGTCGCGCGTGCCGTCTTGCCCGTGTCGGTCGCCACCACCAGGCGCCGCAGGCCCAATTCCTCCGCGCGCCGGCGCGCAGCGGCCAGCGTCGCCTCCGTGTTCTGCGGCCCCGGCTCGGCGAAGTAGGTCACGGTCACCCGCTGATCGTCCATCGCTGCCTCCCGCAAGCCGCAGCAAAGCACAGGCCGACGTTCTTGAACACGGGAGATCGGCGCTCCGGGGACCGGCCGTCTTCGGGGGCAGCGGGGGGCGGTGGACGAGGAGAGGAAGGGAGGCCCGGAAGGGGGGGAGGTTTACCGGTCGCCCTTCTTGACCGGCTTGCGCTCGGGCGCCGGCTCGGCCTTCTTCGCCGGTTTCCGCTCGGCCTTCGCCTCCGCCTTCCGGGCGTGCTTCTCGGTGTGGCCGGTGTCGCGCTTCTCATCCTCGGCGGCCGCCTCGGCCTTGCCTCGCCGGAAGAAGCTGGCCTTCTTCTTCTTCTCGGGCGCCTCGACCTTCGGCGTCTCGGCGGCCGCGGCGGTCTCGCCGGGGACCATCTCGAGGATCGCCCAGGGAGCGTTGTCGCCCTTGCGGAAGCCGAGGCGGCGGATGCGGGTGTAGCCGCCGGGACGGCTGAGGTAGCGCGGGGCGATCTCGTCGGCCAGGTAGGCGACGAGTTCGCGGCGGCTGAGCCGCCGGTCGCCGTCCTCGCCCTTCATCGTCGCCGCCTGCGGGAGCCGCGCCGCGATCAGCCGTCGCAGGTGCAAGGCGCGGGCCTGCTGGTCGGCGGTCGGCTTGCGCGAGCCGGCCGGGAGCGTGCGGCGCAGGTGGATCGCCTTGGTGATCAGCGGTTCGACGAACGTGCGCAGCTCCTTGGCCTTGGCGAGGGTGGTCTCGATGCGACCGTGCAGGACGAGCGAGGCGGCCATGTTGCGGAACAGGGCGCGCAGGTGGGCGGTGTTCCTGCCGAGCTTGCGACCGAAGTTGCGGTGGCGCATGGTGGAGTCCTCCGGGGCGGCCGCCTACTTGCCCTGCTGCTGCTGCTGCCAGCGGGCGAGGAGTTGGGGCCAGTTATCGATGCGCATCCCGAGCTGGAGCCCCATCCCGGCCAGGATTTCCTTGATCTCCTTGAGGCTCTTGCGGCCGAAGTTCTTGGTGCGCAGCATCTCGGCCTCGGTCTTCTGCACCAGCTCGCCGATGTAGGTGATCGAGGCGTTCTGGAGGCAGTTCGAGGCGCGGACGGAGAGTTCGAGCTCGGAGACGGGGCGGAAGAGGTTCTCGTTGACCGGCGCCGCCGCCTCTTCTTCGGCGGCGAACGCCTCCTCGCCCTCCTCGAAGGTGATGAAGATCGTCATGTGTTCCTTGAGGATCTTCGCGGCGTAGGCGAGGGCGTCGGAGGGGGAGACGGTGCCGTTGGTCCAGATCTCGAGCGTCAGCTTGTCGTAGTCGGTGATCTGGCCGACGCGGGCGTTGGTGACGAGGTAGTTCACCTTGCGGACGGGGCTGAACAGGGCATCGATGGGGATGATGCCGATCGAGTCGCCGCCGGCCTTGGCGCGGTCGGCGGCCTGGTAGCCGCGGCCGGCGCCGATCGTGATGTCCATCGCGATCCGTCCGCCCTTGGCGATCGTCGCGATGTGGTGGTCGGGGTTGAGCACCTTGAGCGTCTCGCTCTGGGGGATGTCGCCGGCGACGAGCTTGCCCGGGCCCTTCTTGTCGACGCGGACGACCTGGGGGCGGTTGAGGGTCGAGCGGACGACGACGCCCTTGAGGTTGAGGACGATGTCCGTGACGTCCTCGGCCACCTCGGGAATGGAGGTGAACTCGTGGTGCACGTTGTCGATCTTGACGGCGGTGATCGCGGCGCCGCGCAGCGAGGAGAGCAGGATGCGGCGCAGCGCGTTGCCGATCGTCAGGCCGTAGCCGCGTTCGAGCGGTTCGCAGATGAACTTGCCGTAGGTGCTCGACAGCGACTCGTCGTCCACCTCGAGCCGCTTGGGCCGGATGAGGTCGCGCCAGTTCAAGGAGTCCACGTTCGACATCGTTCCTCCCCTGCTACCGCGAGTAGAACTCGACGACCAGTTGCTCGTCGATCTCCACCGGTTGGATCGCCTCCAGTTCGCTGCGCGCGGGCGCGGCCTTGTACACGCCCGAGCGGCCGTCGGGTGCCATCTCGATCCACGGGGCGCGATCGCGCGACTTGGCGGCCTCCATCGCCTTCTGCACGCGCGGGATCTCGGCGGACTTGGCGCAGAGTGCCACGGTGGAACCGGGGCGGACGCTGTACGACGGGATGTTGACGCGGCGTCCGTTCACCCGGATGTGGTTGTGGCGGACGAGTTGCCGGGCGTCGGCGCGGGTGACGGCGAGGCCCATGCGGTAGACCACGTTGTCCAGGCGGGACTCGAGGATCTGCAGCAGGTTCTCGCCGGTGACCCCCTTCCGGCCCGCCGCCTCGGCGAAGTAGCGCCGGAACTGCGCCTCGAGGATGCCGTAGACACGGCGGACCTTCTGCTTCTCCCGCAGCCGCTTGGCGTACTCGGAGACCTTGATCCGTCCCTTGCCGTGCTGGCCCGGCGGGTACGGACGGCGGTCGAAGGCGCACTTCTCGCTGGCGTAGCAGCGATCCCCCTTGAGGTACAGCTTGGCGCCCTCGCGGCGACACAGCCGGCAGACCGGCCCGATCATCCTGGCCATGACTTCAGACCCTCCTGCGCTTCGGCGGACGGCAGCCGTTGTGGGGAATCGGCGTCACGTCCCGGATCAGCGTGATGCGGAGCCCCGCTCCCTGGATCGCCCGCAAGGCGGACTCCCGCCCGGAGCCGGGGCCGGCGATCATCACCGCGCAACTCCGCATGCCCAGCGTGGCGGCCCGCTTGGCCGCGTCGCCCGCCGCGACCTGGGCCGCGAACGGGGTCGACTTGCGCGAGCCCTTGAACCCGCGGCTGCCGGCCGAACACCAGGCGACGGTGTTGCCCTCGACGTCGGTGATCGTGATCATCGTGTTGTTGAACGAGGCGTGGATGTGCGCGATGCCGTGCGCCGGCGCCTTGACCCCGCCCTTCGCTTTCGCCGCTCGACGAGCCATGCCGTTGGTCCTCCGCGCGGAACTACTTCCGCTTCATGATCCCGCGCCGCGGTCCCTTGCGCGTGCGCGCGTTGGTGTGCGTCCGCTGGCCCCGGACCGGCAGCCCGCGCCGGTGCCGCAACCCGCGATAACACCCCAGGTCCATCAGGCGCTTGATGTTCATCGCCACCTCGCGCCGCAGGTCGCCCTCCACCTTGTGCTCCGCATCGATGATCTCGCGGATCCGCTTGACCTCGTTCTCGTTGAGATCCTCGGTCTTCTTGTTCCGCGGCACCCCCGCGCGGTCGCAGATCTTCTCCGCAAGCGTCGCGCCGATGCCGTAGAGGTAGCGCAGCGAGATCGCGATCTGCTTGCGCCGCGGCAGGTCCACACCGGCAATGCGTGCCATCGTTCCTCTCCTATCCCTGGCGCTGCTTGTGGCGCGGGTTCTTGCAGATCACCCGCACGACGCCGCGACGCCGGATGCACTTGCACTTGTCGCAAATCCGCTTGACGCTCGGCTTCACCTTCATCGCCCGTCTTCCTTCCCCGGCGGCTCGCCCGGCCCGGCCAGGCCCACGATCCGTCCGCGCGTCGGGTCCCGCGGGGAGAGCCGCACCAGGACGGCGTCTCCCGGTTTCACCCGCACCACATGGGCCGCCTCCCGGCCCAGCCCCGCCACCAGCTTCCCCCCCTCCGTCCGCACCGCGAACAGCCCCCGCGGGAGCACCGCGGCGACCCGTCCCTGCACGACGGTGCCGGCCCGCTCGGGACTCACCGGCCTCGCACCACCTCCGCCACGCGACGCCGGACCTCGTCCGCCGCCCCCGAACCATCCACGCGCCGCAACACCCCCTGCCGCTCGTAGTACGCCAGCAGCGGCGCGGTCTGCTCGTGATACACCCGGAGCCGGTTCCGGATCGTCGCCTCCTTGTCGTCGTCCCGCTGCAGGAGCGTCCCGCCGCAGGCGCACCGGTCGGCCGCGGGCGGCGGGTCGAACTCGAGGTGCCAGATCCGGTTGCAGGCGGTGCAGGTCCGCCGCCCCGACAACCGCCGCACCAGCGCCTCGTCCTCGACCTCGAGCGCCACGACCATCCCGACCTTGCGGCCGTGCCGGGCCAACTCGGCGTCGAGCGCCTCGGCCTGGGGGATGGTGCGGGGGAAACCGTCGAGCAGGAAGCCGCCGGCGCAATCGGCCTCGCGCAGCCGCTCCGCCACCAACCCCACCACCACCTCGTCCGGCACCAGCTTGCCCGCGCTCATGTAGGCGTCGGCCTGCCGGCCGAGCGGCGTGCCGGCCTTGCGGGCGGCGCGCAGCATGTCGCCGGTGGAGATCTGCGGGATCCCCAGCGCCTCGACGATCCAGCGCGCCTGCGTTCCCTTGCCGGCACCGGGCGGGCCGAGGAAGATCAGGTCGTGCGCGGTGGTCGTCATCGTCCCGCCTCCTTCCCGCTCAACCTCGCGCGCTCCGGCCGCGGATGCGCGGCCCGCGCGGACCCGTGAAGCCGTCGTAGTGGCGCGTGATCATGTGCGACTCGATCTGCTGCACCGTGTCCAGCGCCACCCCCACCACGATCATCAGGCTCGTGCCGCCGAAGTAGAACGGCACGTTGTACTCGCGGATCAGGAACGTCGGCAGCAGGCAGACCGCCGAGACGTACAACGCCCCGCCGAACGTGATCCGGCTCATCACCCGATCGATGTATTCCGCCGTCTTGCGCCCCGGCCGGATGCCCGGGATGAACGCCCCCTGCTTTTTCAGGTTGTCGGCCACGTCGTCCGGACGGAAGGTGACCGCGGTGTAGAAGAAGCAGAAGAAGATGATGCCACCCACGTACAACGAGTTGTAGACCCAGTGGCCGCGGTTGAGCGCCGCGGCGAGGTCGTCCATCAGCGGGATGCCGAGGTTCGCGAGGGTGCCCGGGAACATCAGGATCGAGGAGGCGAAGATCGGCGGGATGACGCCCGACTGGTTGACCCGCAGCGGCAGGTGCGTGCTCTGGCCGCCGAACACCCGCCGCCCCACCGTGCGTCGCGGGTACTGCACCGTGATGCGCCGCTGCGCCCGCTCGAAGAAGATGATCACCGCCACCGTGACCACGATCAGCACGGCCAGCCCGAGCAGCAGCAGCGGGGCGATCTCGCCGACCGTCACCTGCTGCCAGGTCAACCCGACCGCGGCGGGCAGGCGCGCGACGATCCCGGCGAAGATGATCAGCGAGATGCCGTTCCCGATCCCCCGCTCGGTGATCTGTTCGCCGAGCCACATGATGAAGGCCGTGCCGGTGGTGAGGCAGATCACGGCCATCAGGCGGAAACCCCACCCCGGCTCGGTCACCACCCGCACCCCGGTGTTGGACACCATCCCCTCGAAGGCGTACGCCATCGCCAGCCCCTGGATCGCGGAGAGGACGATCGTGCCGTAGCGCGTGTACTGGTTGATCTTGCGCTGGCCCATCTCCCCCTCCTTCTGCAGGGCGCGCAGGGAGGGGACGATCACCGCCAGGATCGAGAGGATGATCGAGGCGGAGACGTAGGGCATGATGCCGAGGGCGAAGATCGAGAGCTGCTCCAGGGCGCCGCCGGTGAACATGTTGAACATGCCCAGGAACATGCCGGTGCTCTGGCTGAGGTACTCCTTCATCACGGTGTGGTCGGCGCCGGGCACCGAGACGAAGATGCCGATGCGGTACACGGCGAGCAGCAGGAGGGTGAACAGCAGTCGCCGTCGCAGTTCGGGGATCTTGCCGATGTTCGCGAATCCGCTCACGTTGGGCTCCTCGCTCCGAACGCTTCACCGGAACCGACGACCCGTCGCGGGGGGCCGTCAGCCCTGGGCCTGCCCGTCCTCCGCCGGCGCGGCCGCCGGTGCTTCCTCGCGCGGCTTGCGCGGCCCCATCAGGCGCTCGACCTTCCCCCCCGCCTTCGCGATCGCCTCGCGTGCCGTCTCGGAAAAGGCGTGGGCCTTGACCGTCAGGGCCCGGTCCAGCGTTCCCCGGCCGAGGATCTTCACAGGGCCGGCGCGCCGGACGAGGCGGGCGGCGCGCAGGGCGTCGGGGTCGACGGTCGCGCCGGCGTCGAACCGCGCGAGGTCGCGCAGGTTGACGACGTTGTAGCGGATGCCGCGCGGGGCGTGGAAGCCGCGCTTCGGCGAACGCCGGTACAAGGGCATCTGGCCGCCCTCGAACCCGGCCCGCGGCGAGGGGCCGCGCGCCCGGTCGCCCTTCGTCCCGCGCCCGCAGGTCTTGCCCAGGCCGCTCCCGATCCCGCGGCCCCGACGCTTGGGGCCGCTGGCCCGCGCCCCCGCCGGCGGCCGCAACCGGCTCAACAGATCAGCCATCGCACTCCTCGACTTTCACCAGGTGCAGCACCTTGCGGATCATCCCGCGGAACGCGGGCGTGTTGGGCACCACCACCTCGTGGTGCAGGTGCCGCAGCCCGAGCCCGCGCAGGACCAGCGCCTGACGCCTGTCCCGCCCGATCGTCGAATGGATCTGGGTCACACGCAGCTTCGGAGCGCTCATGACGACGCCTCCCCGTCGGCGGCGGGCGCCGGCGCCTCGGCCGCGGCCGGACGGCCGCGGCGCCGCTGCACGGTCTCCACATCCTCGAGCATGCGCAGGCCGGCCAGCGTCGCGCGCACGACGTTGTGCGGGTTGGAAGAACCGAGCGACTTGGTGAGCACGTCCTTGATCCCGCACGACTCGACAATCGCCCGCACCGCACCGCCGGCGATGACGCCGGTGCCCGGCCCGGCGGGCCGCAGCAGGACGCGGGCCGAGCCGAACACGCCGGTCACCTCGTGCGGGATCGTCGTCCCGGCGAGCGGAACCTTGAGCAGGCTCTTGCGGGCGCGTTCCGTCCCCTTGCGGATCGCCTCCGGCACCTCGCGGGCCTTGCCCAGCGCCACGCCGACCGACCCGTTGCCGTCGCCGACGACGACGATCGCCGAGAACGAGAATCGCCGGCCGCCCTTGACGACCTTGGCCACGCGGTTCACCGAGACCACACGGCTCGGCAACTCCTCGGCCTGGACGTCCGCACCACGTGCATCACGAGCATCGGAAAAAGCCACGACCACACCTCGCACCGCGCCCTCGCCTGCCGCGGTCCGCCCGGACCGCGGCGGCGCGACCGCCTAGAACGAAAGCCCGCCTTCCCGCGCACCCTTGGCCAGCGCGGCCACCCGCCCGTGGTACAGGAACCCGCCACGGTCGAAGGCGACCTGCCGGATGCCCTTCTCCAGACACCGCTGCGCCACCAGCTTGCCCACCGCCGCGGCGACGCCGCACTTCTTCGTCGCCGCGGCCCGCAACGCCCGCAGGTCCTTCTCGCAGCTCGAGGCGTGGACGAGCGTGCGGCCGGTGCGGTCGTCCACCACCTGCGCGTAGATGTGCTTCGCGCTGCGGAACACCGCCAGCCGCGGCCGTTCGGCCGTCCCTGCGAGGTGCTTGCGGATGCGGGCGTGCCGCCGCTCCCGCGCTTCGTGCCGTCCCAACATCTCCGTCCCTCCTCCTTCCCCGGGCGCCGCCGCACATAGGAGGCGCCGAAGGAGTCGTCGCTACTTGGCGCCCTTGCGCGCCTTGAGCGTGATCTGCTCCCCGAGGAAGCGCACGCCCTTGCCCTTGTACCGGTCGGCCGGGGCCAGGCCGCGGATGTCCTTGGCCACCCGGCCCAGCACCTGCTTGTCGATCGACCGCAGCGTCAACACCGTGTCCTTCTCGCTCAACTCCGCCTTGACCGAGGCGGGCAGGGGGAACGGACGGTCGAAGGAGAACACCCCCTTGAAACCGACGCAGTTGTTCTCCGCGAGACGGAAGGAGTAGCCGACGCCCTGGATCTGCAACTTCTTCTCGTAGCCCTCGGTCACGCCGCGCACCATGCCGGCGAGCAGCGCGCGGACCAGGCCGTGGTAGGACTTGCGGGCGCGACCCAGCGTGTCCGGAGCGGTCACGACGGCCCGCCTGCCTTCCACCGACACCGTGACCCCCGCGGGGATCGATTGGCGAAGCTCGCCCTTCGGCCCCTTGACCGTGAGCTGTCCTTCCTGCCAGGTCACCGTGACCTTGTCGGGCAGATCCACGGGCCGTCTACCGATTCTCGACTGCGCCATGACTCGACTCTCCGTCCCGCCGCCGGCCACCTCGCGGCCGGCCTACCAGACCTCGCACAACACCTCGCCGCCGAGGCGCTGCTTGCGCGCCTCGGCGTCGGACATCACCCCCTTGGGGGTGGTGAGCACCGCCACGCCCAGACCGTTGCGCACCTTGGGAACCTCGTCGGCCCCCACGTACACCCGCCGGCCCGGGCGGGAGATGCGACGGGCGCCGAGGATCGCCGGCTTGCGGGCGGCGTCGTAGGCCAGCGTCACCAGCAGCGCCGGATGGCCCGAGACCGTCGTCTTCTCGAAGTCGCGGATGTAGCCCTCGCGACGCAGCACGTCGCAGATCGCCTCCTTGATCCGCGAGTAGGGGGCGCGGACGTTGGCGTGACGGGCACGATGACCGTTCATCACGCGGGTCAACAGGTCGGCAATCGGGTCGCTCGTCATGGCGTCACCAACTCGCCTTGATCACGCCGGGGAGGTCGCCGCGCGAGGCCAGCAGGCGCAGGCAGATCCGGCACAGGTTGAACTTCCGATAGAAACCCCGCGGCCGTCCGCAGACGGGACACCGGTTGTGGTGGCGCACCTTGAACTTCGGCTTGCGGACCAGCTTGGCGAAGGCTTGACTGCGGGCCACGGCTCACTTGCCTCCTTCGGCGCGGAACGGGAACCCGAGCCGCGCCAGGAGCGCGCGACCCTCGCGGTCCGTCCGGGCCGTCGTGCACATCGTCACGTTCAGACCCTTCACCTTGTCGATCTTGTCGTAGTCGATCTCGGGGAAGATGATCTGCTCGCGCACGCCCATCGTGAAGTTGCCCTTGCCGTCGAACTGCTTGCCCGAGATCCCCTTGAAGTCGCGGGTGCGCGGCAGGGCCAGGTTGAGGAACCGATCGAGGAACTCCCACATCGGCTCGCGGCGCAGCGTGACCATCACTCCGATCGGGTGGCCGGCGCGCAGCTTGAACGTGGAGATCGACTTGCGGGCCCGCGTGATCACCGGCTTCTGACCCGCGATCGCGGTCAGCTCGGCGAAGGCCGCGTCCACGACCTTCACGTTCTGGGTCGCCTCGCCGAGGCCCATGTTGAGGACGATCTTGCGCAGGCGGGGCACCTGCATCGGGTTCTTGTAGCCGAACTCCTTGACCAGGGCCGGCACGACCTCGCGGTGATAGAATTCGCGCAACCGCGGGTTGACCTTGACCTTGGGCTGCCGGGGCGCCTTGGCGCCCGGCTTGCCGGCCGGCGCCGCCCCTTTCGCCGGCTTGCCCTTGCCGCCCTCCGGAGCCGCAGCGTCCCGCGACGGCTTCTCCTTGGGCGGCTTCGCCGGCTTGTCGGCCCTGGGGGCCGCGTCCTTGGTGTCGTTGTCCTGCGCCATCACCGCACTCCGCTCCCGTCCGGAGAATCAGTCGAAGACCGTGCCGGTCTTGACCGCCACCCGGACCTTCTTGCCGTCCTTGTTCCGCCCCTGCTTCGTGCGCGTCGGACGGTTCGTCTTGCCGTCGAGGAGCAGCACGTTCGAGGCGTGGACCGGGGCTTCCATTTCGACGATGCCCCCCGAGGGGTTCTGTTTGGTGGGGCGCTGGTGCTTCTTCACCAAGTTGACGCCTTCCACGATCACGCGGTTCTCGGCCGGGAGCACGCGCTTGACCTTTCCGGTCTTGCCGCGGCCCTTGCCGGAGATCACCACCACCAGGTCGCCCTTCTTGACATGCATCGCGCGCCTCCTACAGGACCTCGGGGGCGAGCGAGACGATCTTCAGGAAGCCCCGGGCGCGCAGTTCGCGCGCCACGGGCCCGAAGATGCGCGTCCCGACCGGCTCGTTCTTGCCGGTGACGAGCACCGCCGAGTTGTTGTCGAAGCGGAGGTAGGAGCCGTCGGCGCGGCCGACCTCCTTGACCGTGCGGACCACCACCGCCCGCATCACGGAGCCCTTCTTGACTTTGGAGTTGGGCAGCGCCTCGCGCACGGCGACCACGATCACATCGCCCACCGAGGCGTAGCGACGGCGGCTGCCGCCGAGCACCTTGATGCACTTGACCTTGCGCGCGCCCGAGTTGTCGGCCACTTCGAGGATCGTTTCCTGCTGGATCATCGCCCGGTCCCTTCAATTCCCGTTCCGGCCCGCGGCCCGGCCCGGCACAGCCTTCCCGCTCGCGCGACCCCTCACCCCACTACGCCTCGGCCCGCCGGAGCACCCGGATCACCTTCCAGCGCTTCGTCGCCGACAGCGGCCGGTGTTCCTCGATCTCCACGGTGTCCCCCGCGTGCGCCTCGCCGCGCGCGTCGTGGGCCTTGAACTTCGACATCCGGCTCACGTACTTGCGGTACAGCGGGTCCTGCACGCGGCGCGTGACGACCACCGTCACGGTCTTCATCATCTTGTCGCTGGCCACGACGCCCACCAGGCGCCGCCGGCCGCTCTTGCGCTCCTCGCTCATCTCACGGCTCCTTCTTCCCCGCGGCCGGCGCGCCGAGGGCGCGCTGGCGCCGGACGGTCTTGACGCGGGCCAGGTCGCGCCGAAGCTTCCCCAGCTGGCTCGTGTCGTCCAAGCGGTTCGTGAAGTTGCGGAACCGGAGCTGGAACAGGTCGCGCGTCAGCCGCGACTCGAGATCCGCCAGCTCCTGGTCCGACCGCTCCCGGATCTCCTTGGCCCGCATCACAGCACCTCCCGACGCACGAACCGGCTGCGGACGGGGAGCTTGTGCGCCGCCAGCGCGAACGCCTGGCGCGCCACGCTTTCCGGCACCCCGCCCAGCTCGTACAGCATGCGCCCCGGCCGCACCACCGCCACCCATTCCTCGGGCACGCTCTTCCCCTTCCCCATCCGCGTCTCGGCCGGCTTCTTGCCGATCGGCTTGTCAGGGAAGACCCGGATCCACAGCTTGCCCGCGCGACGCACGTGCCGCATGATCGCCACGCGCCCCGCCTCGATCTGCCGCGCCGTCACCCAGCCGCAACCCAGGAGCTGCAGCCCGTAGTCGCCGAAGTCGACCCGGCAGCCACCCTTGGACAGTCCCCTCCTCTTGCCCCTCTGCTGCTTGCGGAACTTGACCTTCGCGGGACTCAGCACGGCCCGTCTCCTTCCCTAGCGCGGCGCACGGCGGACCTTCTTGGGAACCACGTCGCCGAGGTAGATCCACACCTTGACCCCGATGACGCCGTATGTCGTGCGGGCCTGCGCGAAACCATAGTCGATGTTCGCGCGCAGCGTGTGCAGCGGCACCCGGCCCTCCCGGTACTTCTCCTGGCGCGACATCTCGGCGCCGCCCAACCGCCCCGAGACGACGATGCGGAACCCGAGCGCGCCGAAGCGCATCGAGGTGAACAGCGCCTTCTTCATCGCGCGCCGGAACGCCACCCGCCGCTCGAGCTGGGTCGCCACGTTCTCGGCCACCAGCTGCGCGTTCGTCTCGGCCTTGCGGACCTCCTGGATGTCGACATAGACGTCCTTGTCCGTGAACGCCCGCAGCTGCTTCTTCAACTCGTCGATCCGCTCCCCCTTCTTGCCGATCGCGAAGCCGGGCCGCGAGGTGTGGACGACGACGTCGATGCGCGACGGGGTTCGCTTGACCTCCACCGCCGCCACGCCGGCGTTGAACAACTCCTGCTTGATCCGGCGCTTGAGATGCAGATCCTCGTGCAGCCAGCGCGCGTAGTTCCGCTCGCTGAACCAGATCGAGGACCACGTGCGGGTGATCCCGAGACGCAAGCCGAACGGATGGACCTTCTGTCCCACGGCGACTACCCTTCCTCTCCGAGCACGATCTCGATGTGGCTCATGCGCTTGACGATCTTCGTGGCCCGCCCGTGAGCCCGCATCCGCCAGCGCTTGAGGAACTTCGGCCCTTCCTGCACCACCGCGCGCGAAACCACCAGCTTGTCGACGTCGACCGTCGCGTCCGCCACCCGGGAATTCGCGAGCGCACTCTCCAGGCACCGCAGGACCGGACCGGCCGCGTCCTTCTGCACGAAGCGCAAGATCTGGATCGCCTCGCGGACCGTCCGTCCGCGAATCGCCCCCACCACCGTGCGGGCCTTCCGGGGCGTCACCCGGACGAACCTGCTGACCGCTCGCTTCACCATGATGCCCGCTCTCCTTCACCCGCGGAACCCACCGACTCGACCGCTCGCGCCTCCGCGAGCCGCCCGGCGTCCCGCAACCCCGGGAAACCACGCCGGCCTCCGCGGCCGGCGACCTGGTGCCTCCGCGGCGAGGTTCCACCCCCCTGTCGGCGCAACTCCCGACAGGGGCGGGGGTTTCTATCAGAGCCCACCCACCTCGTCAAGGGGGCTCGCACCCGGGACTCGCACCCTCCCCTGACCGTCCCACCTCGCCCTACTTCTTCGGCGGCGCCGCGGGAGCCGCCGGCGCCGCCGCGGGAG
>JAAZOP010000358.1 GCA_012797735.1 Myxococcales bacterium | reverse complement strand
GCCACGCCGCGCCCTTCCACCCCTCCGCCCGCCGAGAAGCCTCCGTCCGGCGGCTGCTGAGCGCTCCGTCCCGCTCGCCCGGCCCGGTGCCTCGTTCCGTCTCCCTCTCCCCCCGACCCGCTTCCTCTGCTATGTTCCGCCCCCGCCGAGAACTCCGGCGGAGGTGAGCCATGAAACTCGTCATCACCGCGTTCCCGTTCTTCAGCGAGCACAACTGCCACGTCCTCGAGGCGATCGCATCGCTTCCGGGCGTGAAGGTCGCCGCGGCGACGCACGACCCCGAGGACTGCCTGCCGGCGCACTACCGCGGCATCCTCTGTGGGCACTGGCGTGTCCAGGACCTCCGCATCATCGACCAGTTGCGCTGGGCCGTCCGGGAGCTGTCCGCCCGGCACGGCCCGGTCCACCAGCTCTTCTCTCCGATCGAGCACCTCCAGACGGTCTGCGCCGAGCTTCGCGCCGAGATGGGCATCCCCGGGATGTCGGTCGAGGCCACCCGGAACTTCCGGGACAAGGCGCGAATGAAGGACCTGCTGCGCCAGGCCGGGATCCCGTGCGCCCGGCACCGCCGCGCCTGTTCGGAACACGATGCCTGGTCGTTCGCCGGCGAGGTCGGCTACCCGCTGGTCGTCAAGCCGGTCGAGGGCGCCGCCTCGCAGGAGACGTTCAAGGTCGAGGACCCCGAAGGACTCCGCCGCGCGCTCGACGTCCTTCATCCCTCGGATCACAACCAGGTCATCCTCGAGGAGTTCCTCACGGGACAGGAACACTCCTGCGACTCGTTCTGGCTTCGCGGCAAGCGCCTGTTCCACACGATCAACCGCTACTATCCGTCGTGCCTCGAGGTGATGCGCAACCCGTGGATCCAGTGGGTGGTGGTGCTCCCGCGCGAGGTCGACGACCCCGGCTACGACGACATCCGGGCGGCGTCCCTGGAAGCCCACCGGGTGCTCGGCATGGGTTCCGGCATGAGCCACACCGAGTGGTTCCGCCGGCCCGACGGTTCGCTGGCGATCTCCGAGATCGGGGCCCGGCCCCCCGGCGCCCAGTTCACCACGATCATCTCGCGCGCCGCCGACTTCGACGCGCTGCGCGCCTGGGCCGGCCTGATGGTCTACGAGGAATTCGACCCGCCGGCGGCGCGGAAGTACGCCGCCGGCTGCTGCTACCTCCGCGGTCAGGGCCACGGCTCCCGCGTCCGCGGCGTCCGCGGCTGGGACGAGGTCCGCGAGAAGATCGGGCACCTGCTGACCGACGTGAAGATCCCCCAGCCGGGCGCGCCGAAGAGCGTGACCTACGAAGGCGAGGGCTACCTCATCGCCCGACACCCCGAAACCAAGGTCGTCGAGGAGGCCCTCCGGTACGCCGTCTCGGTGATCCGCGTCGACCTCGGGGACTAGCGGCGGCGGCGCGCCCTAGCGCGCCTCGATCAGGCGCCGAAGGTCCGACGTCCCCACCGGGTCGCCCGTGTGGAGATCGACGTACCCCGGATAGTGCGGACCCGCCACGAACGCCTCCCCGCGCGGGTCCCCGTCGCGCAGGAACCGCAGCAGGACGTCGCCGCCATTGAACCGCCAGTCGCGCCCGTCCGGACCGCGGTATTCGATCCGCATCCCGTGGCGCGTCTTGATGTGCCACTGGTCCTCGGGCCGATCCCATGATTCGTCGGTCACGAACTGGATGAACTGCCACCGCCCGCCGCTCGGTGTGCGGCCCTGCGTGACGGCGATTCCCGAGTCGTTCGGCAGGCCGAAGACGTAGCAGTCGGGGTACGACCGGGCCAGCCGCGCGACCCGCTCGGCATGCTCCATCCCGTAGTGCAACTGCACGATCACCCGCTCGATCAAGCCCAGGCAGCGCACCCCGCCGTCGCAACTCCACTCGCAGAGCTGGTCCGCCCCCGCCGAGAACCCCACGTTGTACAGGCCGCGCGCCTGGCGTTCCCGCAGGACCCGCACGAACCGCTCCGGGTCCCCGAGCCGCCGCCCGAAATCCGCGTACCGTTCCAGCCCGGTGGTCGTCATCCCGCCGCCGAGGATCACGACGCGCGACTCCTCGAGCCACCGGAAGAACAGCTCGACGTCCTCCCGCCGCAGGTCCTCGGACCAGTAGAAATGGCGCGCTTCCAGCCCCCGCTCCCGGAACCGCTCGAAGTAGGGCCGGAAGGTCCCCCAGGAGTATTCCTGGTCGCCGCGCGACGGCGAGGAGCACGGCAGGTAGAAGATCGTCCGGTTGTCCGGCCCTTCCAGCGCCCGCTCCACGATCCAGTGTCCGTGCAGGTACTCGCAGCGATCGTGCGAACTGTACACCAGCTCCGTCGGCCTCACGTTCTCTCCTCCTCCGCGTCCACCGCGTCCCCGCGGTCCCTCCGCTCTCAGCCCGTCCGCTCCAGGGCGCACTCCACGATCTTCCGCAGCGTCGCCCCGAACGACAGGCCCGCCCGTTCCGCCGCCAGCATGAACGAGACGCTCTCGGTCAGGTCCGGATTCGGGTTCACTTCGAGCACGTAGACCCGGCCGTCCGGCGCCAGCCGCATATCGATCCGCGCGTAGTCCCGGCACCCCGTCACGCGGAACGCCTCGAGGGCCGCGGCGGATGCGCGCCGCGCCAGCCGGCGCGGCAGCGGCGCCGGGCACACCTCGTGCACCTGATGGTACGTCTCGTCCAGCGGGTTCCACTTCACGTCGTAGCTGATGATCGGCGGATGCCCCGTCGAAACCTCGGAGAAGTCGTACTCGACGATCGGCAGCACCCGCGGCGGACGGTTTCCCAGCACCGCCGCGTGGATCTCGCGCCCCTCGATGAACTCCTCCACCAGGATCGGCACCTTCCGGTCCGCCACCAGCCGTTCGATCGCCGCCTCCAACTCGGGCAGCGAATGCGCCACCGACTCCTTCCAGACGCCCAGGCTGGCGTCCTCCAGCGCGGGCTTCACGATCAACGGATAGCGCAGCCCGTGCCGTCGCGGGAACCGTCCGGTCCGCACCAGCCTGTACCGCGGCGTCGGCACCCCGTTCGCCAGCAGCAACTGCTTGGTCATCGCCTTCCGGCGGCAGAGGCCCAGCACGAACGGCGACGATCCCGTGTACGGCACCCCGTAGAGGTCGTACACCCCCGCGACCGCCGACTCGAGCGCCGCGTCGTCGCGGAAGAACTCGACGAGGTTGAACACCACCCGCGGCGCATCCTTCCGCAGCAGCGCGTGCAACACCGTCACCCGCTCGCGCAGGTTCACCGACCGCACCGCGAACCCCTCGGCCTGCAACGCCGCGGCCAGCGAGTCGTACTCCTCCTGGACCGTCGCCACCGCCAGCGGATACGCCGGCACGAAGTCCAGCGTGTTCGGATCGACGTCCCGGTACTGCTCGAACGGATCCGGTCCCACCCGGTTGTAGACCAGCGCCACCGTCGTCGCGCCCGCAACCGTCTCCGCCGTCTGGCCCGCCTCGCTCATCGTCGGACCACGACACCTAGCGGATTCGCCCGCGAAGCGCAACGGCGCGCAACGCTCGACGCCGCGCCCGGCCGCCGCGCGGCCGGGCCGGAGGGATCGCGAGCCGTCTCGCCGCTACTGGATCCCGAGCCGCTTCGCCTCGTCCGGGAGCTGGGCCCGCAACTGGTCGAAGTTCGCGTACCGCGTCACCCGGCGCAACTCCTCCAGCCGCTTCGCCAGCTCCGCGTCCTGCGCCCGGAGCGCTTCCTGCGCCGTGTCCAACGCCTGGAGCTGCTCGTCCGGCACCTTCAGCATCCGCGTTCGCGCCACGCCGTCGCACCTCTCGCGGTCGTTCGGCGCCAGCGCCTCGCGCTGCCGGCCCAGCTCCACCATCTCCCGCACGTACTTCTCCTTGAGCTGCGCGACCAGGGGCGCCACCGCCGACGCCTCCGCCCCCGACCCGACCGCGGCGCTCAACTCCTCCATCAGCTTGCAGTAGCTCGCCCCGATCTCCGCCCCCAACTCCTCCGGATTCCGCTTCGCCGCGGCCGCTTCCTTGCCGCCCTGGCACGACCCCAGGCCGATGCCCAACACCGACAAGACGACGACGCCCACCAGAGACACACGCGCCATGTTCCCCTCCGTCTCGGGTCTTCGGGTTTTCCGGGAGCTTGCCGCGCTCCCCCCACGACCCCCGCCGCGAACCCTACTGTCCCGGGAAACGGCCGTCAAGGCGGAGATGCAGCCGCCCGTCTCCGGCGCCGGACGGAGGGATGCCGGCCGAACGAGCCATGGCGACTCCGGTCGTGCTCGCGGGCGCCGGCGTGCTCAACGAAGGTCCAGCGGTCCCTCCGACGCCGCGCCGGACCCGAGCGACGGCGAGACGAGTCCCACCACGGATCGGTCCAGGCCGTTCAGCCGGATCCGCCCGGGTCCGCCGCCGCCGCCCCCCGCGTTGTAGAGCGTCTCCTCGGCGCACGGCGCCGCGTCGCCTCCCCCCGTGTCGATGCCCGCGGCGCCGGCCCCTCCCGCGCAGGCATACGCCGTCGCCGGCACTCCGCCCGCCGCCGGCTCGTCGCTCGCGGGCACGCCGTCGTTCCCGTCCGAACTGCCGTCGGCCGCCCCCTGACCGCCCGAGGCGCCGCCGCCGCCGTTCGCCGTCACCGAGCCGAGGATGCGCAGGCGGGGAGCCTCGACCAGCACGCCGCCGCCGCTCCCGCCGCCGCCGCCGCCCTCGTTCGCCCCGTAGCTCGACTGGCCGCCGCATCCCCGGGCGTCGACCCATCCGCTCAACATCAAGGTGCCGCCGGACACGATCTCCACCGCTCCGCCGCCCGTCCCCCCGCGGCGTCCGTCCGGCGACGAACCGCCGCCGCTGCCGCCGCCGCTCCCCGCCTCCAGCGGCACCAGTTCCGCCGTCCCGTACGTCGGCCCTCCGGCCCCCCGCAGCGGCTCGGCGAAACCGCCTCCCTGCCCGCCGCGCCCTCCGAAGCCGGCGCCGCCCCCGCCGCCGTCCCGGCCGCCCGAGGGCCCCGGCATCGTGCTCCCCGCTCCGCCCGCCCCCGGACCCAGGCTCACCTCGCGCCCCCCGCCGACCGGCATCATGTCGTTCGCCCAACACCCCGCGAACACGCCCCCCTCGATCGTCGCGTCCTCCTCCGACAGCAACACCAGCGCCCGCGGCCCCCAGACCGTGAACGTCGCGTTCGCCGGCACCACCAGCCGCTGGAACGAGAACACGCCCAGATCCGGCGCCCCCCCGGGTTGCGCCAGCATGGTGAAGTGGATCCCGCTCTCCACGTCCAGCCCCTCGCCGGCGGGCCGCAGTTCGAACAGCGGATTCCAGTCCGCGTCCCAGACCGACACGCGGCCGTTCGACGTGTCGAACTCGACGAAGATCTCCTCTTCCGCCGGGAGCGACCAGGCCGTCGCCGGCGTCTCCCCCGCCGCCAGCAACCCTGCATCCGGGATGTTGGAGATCTCCCACGCCAGGCAGTGCGGCGCCGGATCCGCTCGGCACCCGAACTCGCACGGCTCCGCCCGCCACGCGCCGACCCCGCGCGCGACCTCCACGCACGTCTCCAGCGCCGAGCCGTCTCCGGAACACCGGACTTCCCCCACCGTGCACTCGCCGGCGTCCGGCACGTCCGCGACCTCCCCCGGGTCCGTCGTGGCGCCGTCGTCCCCGTCCGGCGCGACCTCGACCTCCGCTCCGGCGTCGCCCCCGCCGTCCGGCAGCAGCGGCGTGCACACGCCGAAGTAGCACTCGAAACCGGGCCCGCACGCCGGGGTGCACTCGTTCGCCCCGCCGCAACCGGCCGCCCCGATCGCCGCCAGCAGCCACCCACCAGAGACCGCCACCACGCGCATCTTCGAGCCCTCCCGTCCCGGCGGCACTCGCCGGCCGTTCCGGAAGCAGAGCTTACCCCAACCCGCATCCGAAGCAACGAGCCGCCGCCGGCCGCCGCTTCCTCAGGTCGCGGATGCCGCCCTTCCTTTGCCGCCGGGATCTTCCGCGGCATTCTCCGTCCACCCATTCCTCCGTCCGCCCGCCCTGGCCGCTCGTGCGTTCCTGTGGTAACTTTTCCGGCGGGCCTTCCGGACGGCCCTTGCGGAAAGGACGACCCGCCATGCGCCAGATCCGCTCGACCGAAACGGTCGCTTCCCGTCGCCCAACCCTCGCGACGGCCCTCGCGCTCCTCGCCGCCGGCCTCGCCGCCTGCTCGCCCGCCGACGACGAGCCGATCGGCCCGCGCGACACCTGGACCCCCACCGACGGCGGCGGCGACACGGGGACCGAAGGCACCGCCGACACCGGCCTTCCGCCCGACGGCTGCGAGGAGCGCGCCCGGTGGATCTACATCGTCAGCGAGGAGAACATGCTCCTCCGCTTCTACCCCAACGAGCTGCGCCTCGAGGAAATCGGCACCCTCGGCTGCCGGCCGACCGGCTTCGGCGCCACGCCGTTCTCGATGTCGGTCGACCGCCACGCCACCGCCTGGGTCCTCTACACCGGCGGCCCCGTCGATCCCGCCGGCGAACTCTTCCGCGTCAGCACGATCGATGCCTCGTGCGAACCGACCGGCTTCGCCCGCGGCCAGGCCGGCTTCGAGCTGTTCGGCATGGGGTTCTCCACCGACGTCGCCGAGGGCGACGCCGAGACGCTCTATGTGGCCGGCGGTCTCGCGAGCGGCATCGCCGCGGGCGACCAGCGCCTCGGCTCGATCGACACCGCCTCCCTGGTCCTCACCCCGATCGCCACCATCCCCGGCTCCCCCGAGCTCACCGGGACCGGTCTCGCGGAGCTGTGGGGTTTCTTCCCCGACACCTCGCCGCCGATGGTCGCCCGCATCAGCAAGACCGACGGCAGCCTCGACCGGATCTACAACCTCTCCATCTCCACCGCCTCCACGCGCGCGTGGGCGTTCGCCTTCTGGGGCGGCGACTTCTGGATCTTCCTCATGGCCGGCAGCGACGCCTCGACGAACGTCTGGAAGCTCGAGGCCGACGACGGTTCCGTGACCGAGGCGATGCACGACATCGGCTGGACGATCGTCGGGGCCGGCGTCTCCACCTGCGCCCCCGTCATCCTCATCTGAGCGGCCCGCGCGACGGACCGATGACCTCGACGAAACCGGCCGCCGTCCGCAACCTTCTCCGCCACCTCCGCCGTCCGGGTCCGGCCATCGAGCTGCCGTCGGCCGGCGACGTCGAGGCCCTCGTCCCCTCCCGCGCCCACGGCGCCCTGCTCCTCGACTTCTACGCCCCCGACGACGTGCGCGAAGCCCTGGCCCGCTACGGCGTCGCCGACCGCCTCGCCCGGCGCGGCTTCGGTCCCCCCCAGGTCGAGCTGGAGACCGGCGACCCGGACCACCACGTCGTCCGCGTCCACGCCCCCCGCGCCGGACGGACCTGGCTGCTCGGCGAGGCCTTCCTCCGCGCCGCCGACTTCGAGACCGACGCCCCCTTCGCCGAGGCGCTCCACGGACGGCGCATGCGCATGCTCTACATCCAGTGGCTCCGTCTCCAGGACCCCTCGCGCCCCTTCGCTCCCGACCGCCCCCGTCTGCCCGGCCAGGACCACCCCGGCCTCGGCATCGGCCGCGAGGTGATGGCGATGTTCCTCGGAATGGCCGACCGCCTCCGTCTCGCCGGCATCGTCTCCTGCCCCGAGTTCGCCCACAACGCCGTGCTGTACAAGCGGACCTTCCGCTTCTTCGATCCCGCCGCCCAGGGCCGCTTCGAGGCGCTCGAGGCGGCCGCGGCGGGCCTCCGGCTGGCCGATTTCGCCTGGGCCGTCGAGCAGGGCCGCGTGATCGATCAGGAAACCGGACGACCGTTCCGCTGGACGCGCGAGGAGATGGTGTGCCCCACGAGTCCCCTGCTGCGCGAGCACTTCGAGTCGGCCGTGTACCACCGCCGCGCCGACGAGGCGCGCCGCGCGGCGCGCTGCCGCATCGAACCGCCGTCCGCCCCGCGAGCGGACGCCGCGACCTCTCCGGACTGAACCCGCGGCGGCCGGACGGGAGCGGCGGGGACACGCCGCCGCGGGCGGACCCCTTCGGCCGGGGCGCTATCCTCCGGGTGTCGCCGCCGACACCGGCGCCGCCGGGACCGGCAACGCCGCGGGGCGCGGCTCCGCGGTCAATCCCGACGCGATCCGCTCCCGCACCGTCGCCATCCACGCCTCCCGCGCCTCCGCCTCCGCCGGCGCCGGCACCGGCACCGGCGCGTGGAACGTCACGTCGATCGCCCGGAACGGCCGAACGATCAGCCCGCG
>JAAZOP010000357.1 GCA_012797735.1 Myxococcales bacterium | reverse complement strand
GGCGGGCTGCAAGAAGAAGTCGGAGACGACCGGGAGCGCCGGCGCCCCGGCGACCTCGACCGCCTCGGGCGGCGCCACCGAGACGCCGGCGCCCGGCGGCGCGGGCGCCGCGCCGACGACCGTCCAGGGCACGGCCGTGACGCCGGCGACGACCGAGACCAAGCCGCCGCTGGAGGAACTCGACGTCGAGTCGAAGGACATCCTGTCGCGCGAGCCGGTGACGCAGGCGGCCCAGGTGCAGCACATCCTGATCGGCTGGGCCGACATCGCGAGCGACCGGAGCGACCGCCGCGCGCTCGAACGCACCAAGGCCGAGGCGGATCACCTCGCCGCCGAACTGCTCGAGAAGGTCAAGAACGGGATGAACATGGAGGCCCTGATGCAGGAGTACTCCGAGGATCCCGGCTCGGCCAAGAGCGGCGAACCGTACGCGGTGCGGCCGGACGGGCAGTTCGTGCCGGAGTTTGAGGCGCTCTCGTTGCGGCTGAACGTCGGCGAGGCCGGCATCTGCCGCACGCGGTTCGGCTACCACATCATCAAGCGCATCCAGTAGGGGGCGGCGATGCGCACCGTCGCGAAGCGGGGCGGCCGGCGCGGCGCGACGCTCGGGGCGGCGGGACTCGCCGCGGCGGGGTCGCTGCTGGCGGCCGCGATCGGCGCCGGCGCCCCCGCCTCGACGGAGCCGCCGTCCGCCGAACCGTGGGAGGATCTGTTCGCGGTGCCGGCGGAGCGAGCCGGCGGGATGGCCTACGACGGCGCCCGCCTCTGGCTGGTCGACCGGGCGGGCCCGGCGCTCCTGGCGCTGGACCCGAATACGGGCGAGGTCCGGGATCGCCTGCCCGCGCCCGGACCCTGGCCGCAGGGACTCGCCTGGGACGGCGAGCGCCTCTGGGTGTCCGACTCCGAGGAAGGGAAGATCTACGGCCTCGACCCGCGCACGCGGCTCGTCGATCGCCGCTTCGACGCCCCGGTCTCCTCGCCGCAGGGGCTCGGATGGGACGGCGAGAACCTGTGGTTGGCGGACGGAACGAAGCTGCACAGCATCTCGCGCGAGGACGGGACGACGATCCGCAGTCTGCCGGCCCCGTCGGCGGGCGGCGACCGCGGCACGGAGATGCTCGGACTGGCCTGGGAGCCGGCCCCGCGCGGCGGCTCGCGCGGCTACCTGTGGGTCGCCGACCGCCACAAGGACAAGGTCTTCCGGGTGGCCGTTGAGGACGGGACGGTCGTCGACATGTTCCCGGCGGCGGGGCCGTACCCGGCGGGCGCCGCGTTCCTCGGCAGCCGGCTGCTGGTCGTCGATCGCGACCGCCAGCGGGTCCACGCGATCTCGCCCGGCGCGCTGCCGTCGGTGGTGCGCAACGAGCCGCGGCGGGAGACCGTGACGTTCGTGCACGAACTGGCGAACTTCGGACCCGCGACGGTGCGGACGGCCGACCTCTACCTCGCCGTGCCGGAGGAGGCGCCGAACCAGACGTTCGGCGGCGCGCCGCGCTTCGAGCCGGCGCCGGACGAGTTCCTGACCGACGCGTGGGGGCAGAAGGTGGCGCACTTCCGCGGCGCCGACCTCGCCCCCGGCGCGAAGCTGCGGGCGACGATGACGGTCGAGGTGACGGCGTGGTCGGTGCGCTGGCACATCGACCCGGAGCGGGTCGGACGGCTGTCCGCCGTGCCGCCGGACATCCGCAACCGCTACACCGCCGACGGTGCCAAGCTGCTGCGGAACGATCCGGTGATCCGGGACGCCGTCGAGGCGGCGGTGGGCGACGAGCGGAACCCGTACTTCATGGTGCGGCGGATCGCCCGCTACCTCCAGGACCACATGTTCTACGAGCTGTCGGGCGGCTGGAACGTGGCGCCGACGGTGCTCTCCCGCGGCAGCGGGTCGTGCTCGGAGTACACCTTCGTCTTCCTGGCGATGTGCCGCGCGGCCGGCATCCCGGCCCGCTACGTCGGCTCGGTCGTCGTCCGCGGCGACGACGCCTCGACCGACGACGTGTTCCACCGCTGGCCCGAGGTGTACTACCCCGGCTACGGTTGGGTCCCCGCCGACGCCCAGGCCGGCGACTCGCCGTCGCCCGAAAAGCAGGCCGACGCGATGATGGCGCTGCCCAACCGCTTCCTCATCACCACCCGCGGCGGCGGCGGCTCGGAATACCTCGCCTGGAACTACAACTCGAACGCCGCCTGGGCCTGCGACGGCTACTGCAAGGTCGTCGAGCGGGTGTGGGGCGACTGGTCGCCGGATCGCGAGGACGCCGCCGTCGCCTCGACGGCGGCCGGCGAGTAGCCCCCGCGGCCGGGACCGGTTCGGCAGGAACCGCCGGCAGGAGCGGTTCGGCGCGCGCGTCTTCCGCGCGACGATCTCGTCAACGGGTGGAGGGGAGGGAGGGAGCGGCGGGGGCGGCGGGCACCAGGTCGATCGGCACCGCCTCGGCCTCGGCCGCCCCCTCCGCTTCCTCGTCGGGGAAGGCTTCGCGGCGGCAGGCCAGCAGCTCCATCGGGCCGCGGCCCTTGACCTCGCGCAGGCCGAGCGAGGCGAAGCAGGCGGCGGCGCCGGGCTCGCGGGCCAGGTACGCGTCGCGGACGGACCCCGTCACGACGATCTGGCCCGCCAGGGCATGGCCGCAGGCGCGGCTGGCGACGTTGACCGTGTCGCCGATCACGGTGAACTCGGCCTGCCGCTCGTTGCCGAGCTGGCCGATCACCAGCGGTCCGGTGTTGAGGCCGACGCCCATGCCGACCAGGCGCGTGCCGAAGGCGCCCTCGGCGTTGGCGCGGTCGAGCGCCCGTTGCATCGCGACGGCGCAGTGCACGGCGCGCACGGCATGGTCGGGCTGATCGAGCGGGGCGTTCCAGACGACGAGCACGGCGTCGCCGATGAACTTGTTGATGTAGCCGTCGTACCGCGCCACGACCTCGATCAGAATCGAGACGTAGCGGTTGAGCAGCCCGATCACCTCCTCGGGCGACATCGCCGCGCTCATCGCGGTGAACCCCCGGATGTCGGCGAACAGCACCGTCGCGATCCGCGCCTCGCTGGCCATCAGCCCGCCGCCCCGGTCGGCCTTGAGGCGCTCCAGCAGCACCGGCGACAGGTACCGGCCGAACGCGGTCTCGAGGAACCGGCGCTCGCGCGCCAGCGCCAGCATCTGGTTGAACCCCGCCTTCATCGCCGCGACCTCGTCCCGCCCCCGCACCGCCACCGGGTGCTCGAAGTCGCCCCGGCCGACCCGCTGGAACGCCCGACCGAGGTCGGTGAGGGCGTCGGTCGCGTTGCGCCCGAAGCGCCAGGCCAGGAGCAGGACGAACGGAAGCAGCAGCACCAGCGACGACGCCAGCCCGCCGACGTGCGAGCCGGCGTACTCCTCCATGGCCCGCAACGGCGCCAGCCAGGCATCGAGACGGCCTCGTTCCACGACCCACAGGAGGAGTTGGCGGCCTTCCGGCCCCGCGAGGCTCAACCCGACGACCGTCCCGACCGCGCTGACCAGCAGCAGCAGCAGCAGGCGGGTGGAGAGATGCCGGAACCCGGCGGTCAGCGTGTACACCACGTCCGCCGCGCCGATCCCGACCAGCACCATGCCGCTGGCGACCGCGACCGGCATCAGCGCCGCCAGCGCGTGCGCCGCCTCGACGACGGCCGGGACCGCGGCGGTCGAGAGCGTCTCGAAGAGGCGCGGCGCACCGGCGATCAGGCCGGCGCCGGCGGCCGCCCGCACGAGGCCTCCGATCAACCCCGAGCGGGTTGCCAGGCGGATCAGCGCGTCCAGATCCCGGCAGGCGGCCCAGGTGACGAGCGGCACGGCGACCAGCGTCAGCACGGTCGCGGCCTGCTCCAGGCCGACCGGCCGCGACGCCCACCGCGCGGCGACGGCGGTGACGACGACCTGCGCCAGCATCAGGCCCCAGGCCAGCAGACGCAGGCCGTGGCGGCGGAGGAACGACGGCCGCGGCGCCGGCGGAGGAATGCGCGCCGGACCCACGATCGCTCCCGAAACCCGGGGTCGCTCGCCGCTCCGCGACGCGGGCGAGGCCGCCGTCCGGGCGGTCGCCGGCGGTTCGGGCGCCGGCCCTCCTCCGCCCGCCGGCGCCACGCTCCCGGCGCTCGACGCTGGCCTCCGTTCCCCGGACGACGCCGGCCGCTCGCCCATCCCCGCACCTCCCGGCGGATCTTGCCCCGCTCCCCGCCCCGTTTTCAACGCCGCGCCGCCGCAACTTCGGGCCGGCCCTGGGTATGTTCTCGCGCCGTTGTCGGGTGTGACTCCGGATGCTCGCTTGACGTGCATGCTCCGGTGGCTCGGCGATGCGGCCGTGGAGTCGCGCGCGCG
>JAAZOP010000356.1 GCA_012797735.1 Myxococcales bacterium | reverse complement strand
GCACGACGGCCGGCGACGAGTCGAGGATGCGCCGCGCGCCGTAGGTCGGGCCCTCGTACGTCGAGCCGGGGCCCCCGTCCTCGGCGTACGCCACGACGCCGCGCCCGGTGTCGAGGGCGGTGACGCGCAACGTCGAACCGCAGTGGAAGCGCTGCGCCCCCGCCACGTAGAAGTACTCGGGCGCCGGCACGTCGCCGTCCAGGTGCGCGTCGACCATGGCCAGCACCGTGTCGACATCGTAGTCCACCGTCCCCTGGACCCAGGGGATGGCGTGCGCGGAGCCGACGCAGCCGCCGCTCTGATTGTCGAACACGCAGTCGTGGTAGTCGTAGTGTCCCTGGAGGTAGCCGCAGGTCGTCGTGCGACCCCAGGTCGTCGGGTCGTCCGAGGTGCCGAACCGGGAGATCTTGTAGAAACCGTCGGCTTCCAGTTTCCAGTCCATGTAGTTGCACGTCTCGATCGGCGGGTCGGGCGCCGTCGCGCTCGGCCCGGCGATGCATTCGGCCGGCGGTACATCGGCGTCGGCGTCGGGAGCTGGGACGTCGGCGTCGGGAGCTGGGACGTCGGCGTCGGGAGCTGGGATGTCGGCGTCGGGAGCTGGGACGTCGGCGTCGGCGTCGGCGTCCGCCCCGTTCTCGCCGCTCGTCCCGTCGTCGGCGGCGCCGTCCGGCGGGACGGGGATGTAGTAGCCGCCGTCGTCGCAGCCGGTGGCGATGGCGATACCGAGCAGACCTGTGGCGAGCCAGAGCATGGTTCGCGGCATATCTCCACCTTTCCGCGGTTCGGAGGATGCTCCGAACACGGTCGACTGTAGGGTGTGCGCCGCCGCACGGCAACCCGCACCGGCCCGTCCCGGCGCTTGCGCCGGGACGCGGAGGCGTGCCAAGAGGTCGAAGCGGGGGCGGAGGAGGCGGGCCATGGTGAAGACGGTCCAGGAGGCGTTCGATGCGATGCCGGCCGCGTTCCAGCCGCAGGAGGCGCGCGGGCTGACGGTGGCGTACCAGTTCGAGATCTCGGGGGAGGGGGGCGGCGAGTGGTACGTGGACGTGCGGGACGGCGCTCTGACCGTGGCGCGCGGCCGGCATCCCAAGCCGGACGTGGTGTTTCGCGCGACCGCCGAGAACTACCTCGGAATCGCCACCGGCCGGATCAACAACGCGATGGCGGCGGTGACGGGGAAGATCAAGATCGAGGGGAGCATGCTGACGGCGATGAAGCTGCAGAAGATCTTCAAGCGCTGAGGCGGGGCGCGCGGCGCGCCCGAGGGTTGTCGCATCCCGGCTCCCGAATCCGCGAATGGCGGAAATCCGTTGATCCGCCCGTCGTCGACCTGCCACCCTCGAAGAGCGCCGGGCGACCGGCGCCGGGAGGGAGATGGTTTCCGACGCGCACGGCTCGAACCCCGGCGGCTCGTGGTCGCGACGCGCGTTCGTCGCGCAACTCGCGCTGGCCCTGCTGGTCGGCGCCGGCGCGGGGCTGGGGCTGTTCACCGTCGCCTACGCCCGCGGCTTCTCGTACCTCACCGACGACCCCGCCGCCTGCGCCAACTGTCATGTGATGCGGGACCACTTCGACGGCTGGCTCAAGTCGAGCCACCGGGCGGCGGCCGTCTGCAACGACTGCCACACGCCGCACGACTTCCTGCGCAAGTACCTCACCAAGGCGCGCAACGGCTGGCACCACGCGCGGGCCTTCACCACCGGCGACTTCCCGGATCCGATCCGGATCACCGGGCGCAACGCGCGGGTCACCGAGGAAGCCTGCCGGTACTGTCACGAACCGGTGGTCGAGAGGATGGTCGGGCGCGTCGACGGGACGGAGTTCCCGTCGTGCATCCGTTGCCATGCCGAGGTCGGACATCCATGACGGCCCACGGCGGGGACGCGACGCGGAGGGATCGATGACGGACGAGCGGCGGGGTCGAGACGAGGCGGCGGCATCGGGCGCGCCGGAGCCGGCGGCGGGGGGGGACGCGAGTGCGCCGGGCCGGCAGGCGGCGTCCGACGCGGGGACGACCGGCGCAGGCGCGGCGG
>JAAZOP010000355.1 GCA_012797735.1 Myxococcales bacterium | reverse complement strand
TCTCGGCGCGGGAAACCGACGTCGTGCTCCTGGACACGCCGGTCTTCGACGTCGACACCGACGCCCTGCTGCTGGACCTGGAACGACAACACAGCCGGGTGCCGGTCCTCGTTGTCGGAGGTCCCCCTCCCGGCCGAATGTCGGGCTACCCGTTCGCCGTGCGGCACCTTCTCAAGCCGATCGAATCCGAACGCCTGCGACAGGAGATCGATGCGGTCGTCCGCGAGGCCGCGTACGAGCGGTCGCTGCCGCCGCCACCGGGCCGTGGCGGGGACGAGTCGAGCGATTTCCTCGAATGGAGCCAGCTCGCGCTCGAACTGGCCGAGGAGACGGGCGAGTCCCCGGTGGACGCCGCGGCGGGGACGGACGCTCCCGGCGAATCGCCCGCGTCCCGGACCGCCCCCGGCGCGGATGCGGAGGCGGCCGGGGGGCGGCGCGCGGACGAGGAAACGGTGGAGGTCCCCGCGCCCGGGTCGGCCGCGGCGGCGGCGCCGCCGGAGGCGGACGACGACGCGGTCGAGATCCTCGATCTCGCGCCGGCGGACGCGGGGCCGCCGGAAACCGGTCCGGCGAGACGGGACGCGGGTGTCCCTCCCCCCGCCCCGCCCCGCTCGAAACCTCTGCGCCCCCCGCCGCCCCGCGCGCGCGGAGTGAACCTCGAGCGGACGTTGACGGTCGAGGGGCTGGACGCGGCAGCTCCGCCGCTGGCGGGCCGCACGGCGGCCATCGTGGGGCGACACATCGATCTCGCTACGCGCATCTCCCTGGCGCTCTACGCGGCGGGGGTCGAGGTTCGGATTCTCGAGGGCGGCCTGGGCGACGTGTTGTCCGGGCTGCGCGAGTCGCCTCCGGACCTGCTGGTGGTCGAACCGGACGGCGCCGAAGACGTCGCCTGCACGCTGCGGGAGTTCCGGGCCGAGGTCCGCCTGTGGCACCGGCCGCTGCTCCTGGTGGCCGGCGACGCCGAGGCGGAGGCGCTCCTGCGGACGCACGTCCCGGGCGGCCCCGACGCGGTCGTTCGTGCGGACGCGGGCGAGGCGGAACTGGTGGCCAAGGCGGGGTTCCTGCTCGCGCCGGCCGAACAGGTCCGGGAGCGGATGCTGCGGGACAAGGTCGCCACCGGCGAGATCGGCCCGGTCGGCGTGGCGACGCTGCTGCGCTTGGCCGCGCTCGCACGCCCCGAGGGACGGCTCGTCCTGCGCGGCGAGGGCCGCCTGGCCGAGTTCGACCTGCGGGGGTCGGAGATCGTCCAGGCCCGGCTGACCGAGCCCGATGGACGCTCGTTCGAGGGTCCCGACGCGCTGTTTCTTGCGCTGACCATCCGGACCGGCCGCTACTCGCTGCGCCCGCCTCCCGTGGCTCGCCCGTTGGTCTCGCTGCGCCTGCCGATCCCGCAGGCCTTGTGGGACGCGGCCGACCGGTTGGCCGACCTGCTCCGCCGCCTCGCTCCGGAGCGGCTGCCGCGCGTCCGGCGCCTCCGCCTGCGCGACCGCGCGGGGCCGATCCGCGGTCTGTCGCCGGTGGAACTGCGCGCCCGCGAACGCCTCCAGACGGGCGACGCCCCACGCGTGCTCGCCGGCGCCCCCGGCCTCGATGCCGAGCGCGTCGCGCTCCTCGTCGAGAAGCTCGCACTGTCCGGCGACGTCGTGGACGTCGAGGAGGACGACGGCGTCGTGCCGGCCGTGTCCGGGTTCGAGGATGCGACGATCGAGGTCCCCGCGCGGCCGGAGCCTCCTCCGGTGGAGGCTTCCGCGCTGTTCCGGGAACCCCCGGCCGTACTGGCCGAGCCCGGTCGGCCGCCGGCCGCATCTCCGGCGGCGGAGAACGCTCCGGTACCGGAACCCGCCGCCGTGCCGGAGACCGCCGCGGCGGCGGAGACGGCCCCGGTACCGGAGACCTTGGTCGTCTCGGAGGTTCCTCCGGCTTCCTCCGTGCCACCGCCGTTCGGGGTGCTGCCGGCCGAATCCGCGCCGGCGGACGTCGCCGGCTCCGCCTCGCCCGGCGCCGGGAGTCCCGTATGGCCTGTGGCGGCCGGGGAACGGTCCGGCGCGCCGTGGCGCGGGCGCGCCGCGTGGCTCGTCCCGATCGCCCTGCTGGCGCTAGGCGCCGGCGCTCTCGCCGTGCTGTACGCCACCGGCTGGTTGGGCGGTGCCCGACGGGGCGAGCCGGACCGCGCGCCGATCGCCGCCCTCG
>JAAZOP010000029.1 GCA_012797735.1 Myxococcales bacterium | reverse complement strand
GCGGTGACGGCGGGGCGCCGGGCGGCTGCGGGTGCATGCACGGGGAGGGACCGCACGAGGGTTGCCCGCATCACGGCGGTGACGGCGGGGCGCCGGGCGGCTGCGGGTGCATGCACGGGGAGGGACCGCACGAGGGTTGCCCGCATCACGGCGGCGACGGCGGGGCGCCGGGCGGCTGCGGGTGCATGCACGGGGAGGGACCGCACGAGGGTTGCCCGCATTCGTCGACCTGAGGTGAAAGTGGAGGCGGAGGATGTCCGAGAGCGGGACGGAGAAGAAGCCCGAGGCGACCTGCGCGGGTGACGGGGGAGACCTGGCGCGGGTGGTCGAGGCGTTGTGCGGGACGGGCGGCGGGTTCGAGATGCTGCGCGGTCCCGGACGGCGCGGCGTGCTGCCGTCGGGGGAGGTCGTCGTCCGGGCGGTCGATCTGCTGCGCTCGGTGTTGTTCCCCGGGTACTTCGGCGTCTCCGAGGTGACGGCGGAAAACCGTTGCTACCACATCGGCGCGACGCTCGACCGCGTCCAGAAGATCCTCCAGGAGCAGGTCTGGCGGGGCCTGTGTTTTGCGTGCGACCGGACGGGGGAGTGCGACAAGGACTGCGAGGCGCGGGCGCGGGAGATCACGCGCAGCTTTCTCGCGCGGCTGCCCGAGGTGCGGCGGCGGCTGGCGACCGACGTCCGGGCGGGTTTCGAGGGCGACCCGGCGGCGACGAGCCCCGACGAGGTGATCTTCTGCTACCCGGGGCTGATCGCGATCGCCGCCCAGCGCCTCGCCCACGAACTGCACCGGCTCGGGGTGCCGATCATCCCGCGCATGATCACCGAACACGCCCACTCGCTGACCGGGATCGATCTCCACCCCGGGGCGGAGATCGGCGAGTCGTTCTTCATCGATCACGGCACCGGCGTGGTGGTGGGGGAGACGACGGTGATCGGGAGGAACGTCCGGCTGTACCAGGGCGTGACCCTCGGCGCCCGCTCGTTCCCGCTCGACGAGCGGGGCAATCCGGTCAAGGGGGTGCCGCGCCATCCGATCGTCGAGGACGACGTGATCATCTACTCCGGGGCGACGATCCTGGGCCGGGTCACGATCGGCCGGGGGGCGGTGATCGGCGGCAACGTCTGGCTCACCTCCGGCGTGCCGGCCGGAGCGCTGGTGAGCCAGGACGACGTGCACAAGGGGGTCTTCGTCCAGCGTCCCGGCAACTGACCCGGCCGGGGGCAGCGGGGCGGGGGGCGGGATTCGACGGTCCGGCCGCTGCGGATGGCGGGAGGATGGTTAGGATGTCCCTGCACGAGCCGCCAGGGGGACGCGGCAGGCCGGAGCCAGCAACCGCCGGCCCGAACCGCGGAAGGGAGGAGAAGATGAACAAGCTGCGCTTGTTGTTGCTGGGTGGAACGCTGATCTGGCTGGCGACGGCGCCGGTGGCGCGGGCCGACGGCGAGTCCGGCGATCTGCCGTTCGTGCAGGGGAGGGCCCTGGCCGAACTCGGCACGCTGATCCCGCTCCAACACACGATCCAGTTCGGCTCGAACGGATCGACCTTCGATTACGTCGAGGAGGGGGGCCAGGACGTCTGGTTCCCGACCGGCCGGCTCCAGGCGGAGATCGAGTTCGGTCCCGGGCACACCGTCACCTTCCTGTACCAGCCGATCGACATCCGGACCAGCGTCTACCTGCGCCGGGACATCGTCGTCGACGAGGCGACGTTCCCGCAGGGGTCGGGGCTCGATACGCGCTACGGCTTCGACTACTACCGGATCGGGTACCACTACGACTTCTTCCCCGATGACCCGCAGTACGAGGTCTCGATCGGGGCGGCGCTGCAGATCCGCGATGCGGTGATCGACTTCACGTCGTCCGACGGGGCGATCCGCCGGACGAACAGCGACGTCGGTCCGGTGCCGTTGCTCCGGTTCCGGGGCGAGTACGGGTTCGACTTCGGGATGTGGCTAGCCCTGGAGGCCGACGGCTTCTACGCGCCGATCAAGTACCTCAACGGCGGCAAGAGCGACGTCGAGGGGGCGATCCTCGACCTGTCGGCCCGCATCGGCTACGCGATCCACCCCGCGTTCGACCTGTTCCTCAATCTGCGCTACGTGGGCGGCGGGGCGGAGGGGACCAGCCAGAACGACCCGCCGCCGGGCGACGGGTTCACCGCGAACTGGCTGCACCTGCTCGGGCTGACCCTGGGCGCCCGGCTGCACATCCACAACCTCCTCTGACGGCGCGGGCGGAGCCGCCGATGGCGCGCACCACGGTCCTCGGCGGCTCGCGGCCGGCCGCGGCCGCCGTCCCCCCCGAACGGGTGGCCGACGCCAACGCGGCGCCGGTGCGCGCGGGCGGCCGTCACGTCCTGTACTGGATGATCGGGGCGCGCCGGACCGTGTGGAACTTCGGCCTCCAGCACGCGGTGGAGCGCGCCCGGGAGCTGGGGCGGCCGCTGCTCGTGCTCGAGGCGCTGCGCGCGGCCTATCCGTTCGCCGCCGCTCGTTTCCATCGCTTCGTCCTCGACGGGATGCGGGACAACGCCGCGCGGTTCCAGGCGGCCGGCGTGACGTACTACCCGTACGTCGAGCCGGAGGCGGGCGCCGGCCGCGGACTGCTCGAACGGCTCGCCGCCGAGGCGTGCCTGGTGGTGACCGACGACGTGCCGTTCTTCTTCCTCCCGCGGATGGTGCGCGCGGCGGCACGGCGGCTGCCGGTGCGGCTGGAACGGGTCGATGGGAACGGGTTGCTGCCGTGGCGCCGGGCCGGCCGGGCGCACGACACGGCCCGGTCGTTCCGCGCGCTGTTGCAGCGCGAGCTGCCGTCGCGGCTGCACGAGCTTCCCGCCGCCGACCCGCTGGCGGACGGTGCCCCGCCCGGGCGCGCGTCCGTGCCGGCCGACGTCCGCCGGCGGTGGCCGGCCGCCGCCCCCGACCTGCTCGCCGGCCGCCGCGGCCTCGAGCGGCTGCCGATCGATCACGCCGTGCCTCCGGTGCCGATCGCGGGAGGTCCGGTCGCAGGCCGCGCCGCCCTGGACCGGTTCCTCGAACGGCTCGACCGCTACGAGGTCGAGCGGAACGACCCGGACCGGGACGCGACCAGCGGCCTCTCGGCGTACCTGCACTTCGGTCATCTCTCGGCGCACGAGGTGTTCGCGGCGGTGGCGGCCGTCGAGCGGTGGAACGAGGGGCGGTTGGGGCGGCCGGCCGGCGGTGCCCGCGCCGGCTGGTGGGGGATGGGCCCTTCGGCCGAGGCGTTCCTGGACCAGCTCGTCACCTGGCGCGAGCTGGCGCTCAACCGCTGCGCGTTCGACGAGGCGCCCGAACGATGGGAGTCGCTGCCGGCCTGGGCCCGCGAGACGCTCGAGCGCCACGCGGGCGATCCGCGTCCCCGGGTCTACGCACCGGACGAACTGGAGCGGGCGGAGACGCACGACCAGCTGTGGAATGCGGCGCAGACCCAGCTCGTCCGCGAGGGCCGGCTGCACAACTACCTGCGGATGCTGTGGGGCAAGAAGATCCTCGAATGGTCTGCGACCCCGCGGGAGGCGCTGGCGACGATGCTGCGGCTCAACGACCGCTGGGCGCTCGACGGGCGCGACGCGAACTCGATCGCCGGCGTCGCCTGGGTGCTGGGCCGGTACGACCGGCCCTGGGGCCCGGAGCGGCCGATCTTCGGCACGGTGCGGTTCATGAGCTCCGCGAACACGGCGCGCAAGGTGCGCGTGCGGGAGTTCCTGGGGAGGTACGGGCGATGAGCGGTCGGGCGGCCGGGGCGCCGCGCGTGGCGGTGACGGGCGCGAGCGGCCTGATCGGCGGGGCGCTCTGCGCGGCGTTGCGCGCCGAGGCGTGCGAGGTGCGGCGGCTGGTGCGCGGCGCGCCCGCGTCGGCCGGCGAGGTCGAGTGGGACCCCGCCGCCGGACGGATCGATCCGGACGGCCTCGAGGGCCTCGATGCGGTGGTGCACCTGGCGGGGGAGAACATCGCCGGCGGTCGCTGGACGCCGGAGCGGCGCGAACGGATCCTGCGCAGCCGGGTCGATGGCACGGCGTTGCTGGCGCGGACGCTGGCGGCGCTCCGCCGTCCGCCGCGCGTGCTGCTCTCGGGCTCGGCCGTCGGCTACTACGGCGACCGCGGCGACGAGCCGCTCGACGAGACCGCGCCCCCCGGCGCGGGCTTCCTGGCCGAGGTGTGCCGGGCCTGGGAAGGCGCCGCGGAGCCGGCCCGCGCCGCCGGGATCCGCGTCGTGCACCTGCGGACCGGCGTGGTGCTCTCGCGGCGCGGCGGCGCGCTGCCCCGGATGGCGGCGCCGTTCCGGCGCTTCGTCGGCGGGCCGATCGGCGGCGGCCGGCAGTGGGTGAGCTGGATCGCCCTGGACGACGAGGTGGGTGCGATCCGCCATCTGATGCAGGCGGAGGACGTCGCCGGGCCGGTCAACCTGGTCGCGCCACGGCCCGTCCCCAACGCCGAGCTGGCCTGGGCGCTCGGCCGCGCCCTGCATCGGCCCGCGGTCGTCCCGACCCCCGCCGCGGCGCTCCGGCTCCTCTTCGGCGAAATGGCCGCCGTGCTGCTCGACAGCACCCGCGCCGTCCCCCGGGCGCTCGAACGCTCCGGCTACGTCTTCCGCCATCCGGAACTGGAACCGTTCCTCGCGGCGGAACTGCGCTGACCCGGTGCGCCCTCAGCGACGGCGGGCGGAGCGGCGGCGGGCGAGGAGGAGGAGCAGCAGCAGGGCGAGGGTCGCGGCGGGCGCGAGGGTCGCGGCGCGGGTCGGGCCG
>JAAZOP010000354.1 GCA_012797735.1 Myxococcales bacterium | reverse complement strand
CGGCGGCACGCCGGAGGCCGCGGCCCGCCGGCGGCGGAGGGACGGTTCAACCGGCGACCCCGCCCCGGGAGGAGGACGCTCCGACCGGCCGCGCCGGCGGCGACGGCCGCATCCCGCCGGCGGCTTCCAGCTCGCTCCGCACGGCCCACGCCAGCGCGTCCTCCACCGCGCCCGGATCCACATCGCGACCCAGCTCCGCGCGGAGCGAGGTCGTGCCGAAGCCCTGCAATCCGCACGGCACGATCGTTTCGTAGAGCGACAGGTCGTTGTTCACGTTGAGCGCGATGCCGTGGGTCGAGATGCCGGAAGAGATCCGCAGGCCGATCGCGCCGATCTTGTGCGCGGGCCGGTCCTTCCGCGCGGCGACCCACACCCCGGGATGCGGCGGCAGCCGCGACGCGGCGACGCCGAACGTCCGGCAGGTATCGATCATCGCCGCCTCCAGGATCTCGACCAGCCGCGCCGGACCGAGCCGCCGGCGGAGCAGGTGCAGGATCGGGTAGACCACGACCTGACCCGGCGCGTGCACCGTCGCCCTTCCGCCGCGTTCGGTCTGCACGAGATCGATGCCGCGGCGGGCCAGCGCCGCATCGTCGAGCATCACATCCTCGCGGCCGGCGTGGCGTCCGAGCGTGATCACGGGCGGGTGCTGGAGCACCAGCAGCACCTCGGGCGCCTGCGGCCGCTCGCGGAGCGCCCGCGCCGCCTGCTCCTGCAGTTCGAGCGCCTTGCGGTACGGGACGAGTCCCAGCCGGCGCACCTGGAGTTCGCTCACGGCGCCGTCCTCCTCTCCCCCGGCCCCGCCGCCCGCGCGCGGCGCGCCGCCTCCGCCTCCCGCGCGTGGTAGCTCGTCCGCGCCAGCGGCTCCGCGACGACCTCCGCGAACCCCAGTTCCAGCGCACGGGCCCGCAGCGCGGCGAACTCCTCCGGCGGCACCCAGCGCTCCACCGGAACGCTCGCCGCCGTCGGCCGGAGGTACTGGCCGAGGACCACGGTTTCGACCCCGGCGCGGCGCAGGTCCGCCAGCGCCTCGAGCAGCTCGCCGGTCGTCTCGCCGAGCCCCAGCAGCAGCGATGACTTCAGCGCGAGGTGCGGGTCGAGCGTCCGGGCCTCGGCCAGCACGGCCAGCGAGCGGTCGTAGTCGCAGCGCGGGTGGCGGACGAGCGGGGTGAGGCGGCGGACCACCTCGAGGTTGTGGGCGAGGACGTCGGGGTGGGCGGCGACGACGGCGGCGAGCGCCGGACCGCGCAGGTCGGGGATCAGCACCTCGACGCGGGGCCGGCGGGGCAGCGCCCGGACGGCGGCGACCGCCGCCCCGAAGACCGCGGCGCCGCCGTCGGGCAGGTCGTCGCGGGTCACGCTGGTCAGCACGACGTAGTCCAGCGCCAGCGCCTCGGCGCACCGCGCCGCGCGCTCCGGCTCGTCCGGCTCGACCGGGCGCGGCGTGCCGCGGGCGACCGAGCAGAAGCCGCAGCCGCGGGTGCACACGTCGCCCAGGAGCAGCAGCGTGGCGGTCCCCGCCCCCCAGCACTCGGCCCGGTTCGGACAGCGCGCCTCCTCGCAGACCGTGTGCAGGCCGCCGGCGCGCAGCGCGCGGCGCACGACGCCCCACGACCCGTCTCCGGGGCGTCGGACCTTGAGCCATGCCGGCTTCGGCTCGGCCATGGAACGGAAAGGTACCGCAGGCCCGCGAACCCGACAACGCCTCGGTGGTGTCCGGCCATGCTACGATGCGCGGCGATGCACTCTCCCCTGCTCGATCTCTGCCCCCGGCTGGGGCGCGGCCTGCGCCCGCTGCCACTGGTGGAGCGTCCCACGGCGGTGCAGCCGCTCGCCCGTCTTTCGGCGCGGCTCGGCGGCGCCGATCTGTGGGTCAAGCGCGACGACCGCAGCAACCCGGACTACGGCGGCAACAAGCCGCGCAAGCTCGCCTGGCTGCTCGCGCGTGCGGTCGCCCGCGGGCGCCGGTCGCTCGTCACCGCCGGTGCCATCGGCTCGCACCACGCGGTGGCCACCGCGCTCTTCGGCGGCCGCGCGGGGTTGCGGGTCTGCGCGCTGCTGACGCCGCAGCCGGTGACGGCGGGCGTGCGGGAGAACCTGGCGTCGCACGCCCTGCTGGGCACTGAGGTCCGGCTCGTGCCGGGGACCGGGGACCTGCCGGCGGCGCTGGGCCGCGAGATGCTGCGACGAACGCTCGCCGGCGAACGGCCGATGCTGGTGCCGCCCGGCGGGTCGTCGCCCGCCGGCACGCTCGGATTCGTCGAGGCGGGGCTGGAGCTGGCCGCGCAGGTGGAGGGAGGGGTGTGCCCGCGGCCGGCCGCGGTGGTGGTGGCGCTGGGGAGCGGCGGCACCGCCGCGGGGCTGGCGCTGGGCTTCGCCCTGGCGGGGCTGGAGGTGCGGGTGGTCGGCGTGCGGGTGGTTCCCCGGTCGTGGCTCCCGCCGGTCCTCCCGCGGTGGCTGGCGCACGCGACGGCGGCGCTGCTGGCCCGCTACGGCCTGCCGTCCGCGCTGCGGGCGGCGGCGCGCCTGCGCCTCGAGATCGACGACGTGCAACTCGGCCCGGGCTACGGGTACGCGACGCCGGCCGCGCGGGCCGCGATCGAGCGGCTGCGCGAGGACGAGGGACTGGAACTCGAACCGACCTACACCGGCAAGGCGGCGGCGGCGCTCCTGGACCGCGCGACCCGCGCGGGGCCGCGCACCGGGCCACTGCTCCTGTGGCACACGTTCTCGGAGAGACCCGGCCCCGGACGCGACGCGGCGCCCGGAGCGCACCTCCGCCTGCCGCCGGAGTTCCATCGATTCTTCGGTCCCGGGCCGGCACCGCGCAACGACGGTCGCTGACACCGCGAAGCAGGAAAGGCCGCCCGGCGCCTCCGGAAGAGGATCGGGACGCCGGAACGTGCCGAAAACCGGCGGCATGGGGGCGCGCCATTGACTGCCCCCGACCGGCGTGGTGTCATCGGGCCGCGGTCGCTCGCGGGAGGTCCGCGCAAGACGCGGCCCGGAGGAAGGGAGCAGGAACATGGCGGAGGGCATCAACAAGGTCATCCTGATCGGGACGCTCGGATTCGATCCCGACCACCGCGTGACCTCCTCGGGGCAGGCGGTCGCCACCATGCGCATGGTGACCAACGAGACCTACAACGATCGCGCCTCGGGACAGCGCAAGGAGATCTCGGAGTGGCACCGGGTGGTGGTCTGGGGCAAGACGGCCGACCTGGTGAAGCAGTACCTGCGGAAGGGCCGGCAGGTGTACGTCGAGGGGAAGCTGCGCACGCGGGAGTGGGAGAAGGACGGCCAGAAGAGGACGACGACCGAGGTGATGGCGCAGCGGGTGATCTTCCTCGGGGGGCGCGCCGAGGGCGGCGGGGCTCGCGGCGACGCTCCGCGCGAGGAGCGGCCCGCGTACCATGGGACGGGCGGCGACGCGGCGGCCGGGGCCCGACGCGACGCGACGTCCGACTCCGAACCGCCGGCCCCGCCGGACGCGTTCAAGGAGTTCTCCGACGGGATCGACGACGACGACGTCCCGTTCTAGGCCGCGCGGGCGCCCGTGCAGCGCGAGCACCTGGTCGAGAGCATCGCCGCGCGGCTGGCCGAACCGCCGGCCCGGAGCCTCGAGCCGGACGACCGGGAGCCGGCGGCGGTGCTGGTGCCGCTGTTCCCCGACCCGCCGTGCGGCCTGTCGACGCTGTTCACCGTGCGCACGACCACCGTGCGGGACCACAAGGGCCAGGTCTCGTTTCCCGGTGGCGTGCGGGACGCGTCGGACCCTGACCTCCTGGCGACGGCGCTGCGGGAGACGGCGGAGGAGCTGGAGATCCCGCGCGCCGACGTGGAGATCCTCGGTCGGCTCGACGACCTGCCGACGCTCACCGGCTACCTGATCCGTCCCTTCGTCGGCTTCCTGCGGCGGCGGCCGCGGGTGCGCCCCAACCCGCAGGAGATCGCGCGCGTGCTGTGGGCGCCGCTGGCGGTGCTGGCGGCACCGGGTGCCTGCCGGCTCCGCCACGTGGAGAGCGGCGGATGGAGCGGCCTGTGGCCCGCGTTCGAGATCGATGATGCGTTGATCTGGGGCGCCACCGCCCGGGTGCTGGCCAACCTGCTGGACCGGGTCGGGCCGCTGGTCCGTCCCTGAAAAAAAGGGTGGCCCCGGCACCCAGCAGCATCCGTTACCGTTGCTCCCTTCCGGGCCTGGCGGGTTTCCCGGGCTGCTGTTGCCGGGGCCACAAGCCGGAGCGACGATCCTTGTCGCACCGGACATCCTGGCGGAGAGAGTGGGATTCGAACCCACGGTGGCTTGCGCCACACACGCTCTCCAGGCGTGCCCCTTCGACCACTCGGGCATCTCTCCCCGGAACGCCGCCGGGGGCGTTGCCAACAGCGGAGAGAGTGGGAGTCGAACCCACGGTACCCCAAAAGGGTACACCGGATTTCGAATCCGGCGCCTTCGACCACTCGGCCATCTCTCCGTGCGACGCCGCCTCTCGGCGGTGGTCCCGCGCCGCGAGCGGGGAAGCTATCGGGGCGGCGGGCGCCTGTCAACCGTCGTCTCCGAGGCTGCTGACAAACCGCGCTTGGCGGTCCGCATTCTGCCGGTCGTG
>JAAZOP010000353.1 GCA_012797735.1 Myxococcales bacterium | reverse complement strand
GTGTCCGTCGAGGTCGACCTCGACGGACACCCGACCCTCCGTCGTCTCGAGGATGCCGACCGGAGTGGAGACGAGGAAGACGGATCCGGCTTCGGCCGAGGCAGCGACGACGAAGCGCGCCGCGCCGTCCAGCAGCGTCAGTTCGATCCGCCGCAGGTCGTCCGCCACCGACACCTTCCGCACCAGGATCTCGGTCATCTCGTCGAGGTCCACGAGCGATCCGTCGGGCAGGTCGAGTTCGGCGTGCGAGAACTCGCCGGTCCAGACGATCGTGCCGGGAAGCACCGCCTGGCCCTCGCGCAGTTCCCGTTCGCCGGCGGCGTCCACGGCATGGACGGTGCCGTCGCCGAAGGCGAGCCACGGGTCGGCGGCGAGCGGGACGGGGTCGTCGGGGGCGACGTCGAGCGTCGGGAACTGCGGCGCGACGTCCGGTTCCGGGTTCGCCGCGACCTCGGCCGGCGCCGCGTCCGGGGCGGAACGGGGATGCACGGCATCGCGGGCCGGCGCCTCGCGTGGTTCCCGACAGCCGGAAGCCGCGATCGCCGCGCCGAGGCAGAGCCAGGCTGCAAGTCGCATCGTTCACCCTCCGGGGCCCCGGCCTCGGGGCCCGGGCCGCACTGTCGATGGGACCGCGGGCCGCGTCAAGGGCCGCCTGGAACCCCGGTCGGAGCCGGCGGCGGCGCGGGAACGGCCGGCGCGGCGGGCGGCGATCCGGCTCCGGACGCCGCGGCCGGGGCATCGGACGGTGCCGGGGCCGGGGTCGGCGCGGGCGCCGGGGGCGGCACGTAGAGCGGTTGCTCCGACACGATGTAGCGCTCGTCCCGGCACGGCTGGTCGCAGCCGTCGCCCAGGCGACGGCAATGCCCGAGGTACCCCTCGAGCAGGGAGGGGCGGACGGAGGCCCGGCCCTCGCACAGCGACGAGAGGAACGCGCCGTAGGCGCGTTCGCGGCATCCCATGGCGCGGTAGGCGAGCCCGAGGTGGAAGTAGCCGGACGAGACCATGGCCGGGACGTTGAACTTCCGGCCCTGCCGCACGGTCTCCTCGGCCCAGCAGGCGGCCAGCGCCGGGTCGGTCTCGAGCAGGTCGCGGGCGCGGTCGGCGACGGTCCAGCCGCGTTCCTCGACGCGGCAGGGGGTGGGCGAGCAGTTCGTCAGCGTGGGCATCGAGGGCGTCACGGCGAGCTGTTGCACGGCCGGCGGAAGCGCGGGCAGACCGGGCGGCGCGGCGGGGGCGGCGACCGCGGGCGGCGCGGGAATCGGCGCGGGAGGCAGCGGCACCTCGACCGGCACCGCCGGGATGCCCGGCGCCGGGGCGGGCGGCGGCCCGACCGGGACGGGCGCGGCGGGAGAGAGGCCGGGGACGGGAAGCACCACCGGCGGACCTTCGGGCAGCAGGGAGCGCGGCGGGGAGACCGCGACGTCCCGGGCCGCCGCGTCGGACTCGACGAGCGGCGCGGGGCCGGAAGGTTGTTCCGGGCCGTCGCCGAGTCCGACGAAGACGGCGGCGGCGAGGGCGACGAGCAGGGCCGCGACGCCGACGACGGCATAGAAACGCAGCCGGACCCTCGGATCCTCGCCCTCCCCTCGCCGCAGCCGGGGCAGGCCGCCGGCCACCGGGCGGAGCCCGGCCGGCGTGTCCAGGCGCACGCGCCGCACGTGGAAGTAGTCGGGGTCCGAGCCGAAACGGAGGTGCCGGACCCGCGTGGCGCACTTGGGGCACGGGGCGTCCTCGGACATGTCTGCGCCGCACCGCGGGCAGTTCATCGCCGCCTTCGGGTCGTGGAGGTCCTGCGTCCCTTCCGACCCGCTCCGCCGCCGACACGTTAGGCGGGTGGACCGTCGAAGGCAACCCGGTCGGCCGCGCCCGGGTCCGACACGGCGCGGGACACGGTCCGCGGGCGGGGCTTCCCGTGGGACCAACGCGGGAAGATTCCTGCGGTTGCGGTTGTGGCGGGCGGCCTCCCGAGGGTAAGATTGCGGTTTCTGGGGAGGAACGCGGTTGGACGATTTCGTTCCGATCGAGCCGAACCCGTACATCGTGGGCAACCCGATCCGGGATCGCTCGATGTTTTTCGGCCGGCAAGAGGACCTGCGCTTCCTGCACGACCGGCTGGACACCGACGGGCGGGAGATGATCGTCCTGTGCGGCGGCCGGCGTTGCGGGAAGACTTCGATTCTGCTGCAGGTCCTCGACGGGCGGCTCGGCGATCGCTTCCTCACCGTGCTGCTCGACATGCAGCAACTGGCGGAGTTGCGGAGTGACGCCGACCTGTGGCGGGCGATGGCGCGCCGGATCGTGGAGCGGATGGAGGAGCGGGGGTTGTCGTCCGCGGGCCTGGTGCCGCCGGGGAGCGACGAACCGGAGCCGCACGCGGCGTTTCGCCGGTTTCTCGAGGGGCTGGCGCAGCGGCTGGGGAAGAGGAAGCTGGTGCTGCTGGTGGACGAGTACGAGCTGATCGAGGAGCACATCCACCACGGCACGCTGTCGAACGACGTGACGCTCGTGCTGTCCGCCATGCTCGACTCGACGCTGCCGCTCTCGTTCCTGTTCACCGGCTCCCGGCGCGTGCAGGAGCGCGACCCGGCGGTGTGGAGCCGGCTGATGGGGAAGGCGCTCCACCGCCGCATCAGCTTCCTGGCGCTCGGGGACGCGGAGCGGCTGATCCGCGAGCCGGTGCGCGGGCGGATGGAGTACGCGGACGACGCGGTGCAGGCGATTCTGCGGCTGACGGCGGGACACCCGTTCTACACCCAGGTGGTCTGCCAGGCGCTGGTCGACCGGATGAACGAGAAGCGGTCGACGATCGTGGAGGCCGAGGATGTCGACGAGGTGGCCGAGGCGCTGGCGGACAGTCCGCTGCCGCAGACGGTCTACTGGTGGAAGAGCCTGCCGCTGCTGGCGCGCGTGATCGGGTCGCTGCTGGCCGCCGCAGCCGACGGGCCGTCCCGATACGTCCCGGCGGAGGCGCTCGAGGCGAACCTGGAGGCGCACCGGCGGGAGTACGGGTTCGAGGTGCGCCGGGCCTCGCTGCGGGGGATGCTCGAACGGATGGTCGAGCAGGAGGACCTGGAGGCGGGGGACCCGCGGGACACGTACCGATTCCGGATGGACCTGATCCGACGCTGGTTGCGGGTCGAGCATCCGGTCTGGGAAGTGATCCGCGACCTGCACACGCCGGGGACCGATCTGGGCGGTCTGCGCCCGCTGGGAGGAGGACGCGCGCGACGCTGGCTGGCGGCGGCGGGGGTGGCGGTATTCCTGGCGGCGGTCGCCGCGGGGGCGACGATGCTGTGGGCGCCGGGGGAGCCGGACGGGTCGCCGTCCCGGGCCGCGGGCGTGCTGCCGCAGGACGCCGGACCGGCGGAACCGCCGCTCGACGCTCGCGTCCGGGAGCCGTCGTTCCCCGACGGCGCCACGGCGGCCGTCGCCCCGGACGGGGCGCCGCTGCCCGAGGTGCCGGAGACGCTGCGGTTCGCGCGGCAGTTCGCGCTGCGGCACCAGGTGCCGGTGCCGATGCACGAGATCGAGGAGTCGGACCTGGCCGGACGGTCGGAGTACTTCGTGTTCGTCTTCCAGGGCGAGAAGCTGGTCCGGCTGGAACATCGCAACGGCACCGGCTTCCCGGTGCCGGTGGACTGGGGCGACGCGGACTGGTGGGAGCGCGCCACGACGCTGGTCTTCGAATACCGGGAGAACGGCACGGTGGAACGCACGACCGCGCTGCGCTGCGGTCCCGGGAACCGGAAGTGCGTGCCGCTCGCGGTGCTGCTCGTCAGCCCCGACGGCCGGTCGCGCCGCGCGGTCCTTCCCGGTCGCGAGGAGTTGCCGACCTGGAACGAGGACCGCATCTCGATCCTGAGCTACGAGCTCGACGAGAACGGTTTCGCGCGGGTCACGCGCAACCTCAACGCCCTGGGAAGCCCCCAGCCCGACCGTTTCGGCCGGACCCAGGCGACGACGACGCGCGACGAGGCGGGCTGGCCGGTCGCGGAGACGGAGGAGATCCTCGACCCGGGCAAGGACGAGCGCACGGACAAGGAAGTGGCGGCCCGGGCCACCCGCACCGTCCGGTACGAGTACGACGACCGGCACAACGTGGTCGCCACCTCGGTGTTCGGCGGCGACGGCCGGCCGATCCGCTTCCCGGACAACGCGGCGTACCCCGGAGCGCACCGGATCGAAGTCGAGTGGGACGACCGGGATCGGCCCACATGGATCCGGTTCCGCGGCCCGGAGGGGGAACCGGTTCCCGTCGAACGGTGTTTCGCGCGCCGCCGGACGTACGACGATCGGGGCAACCTCTCGACCGAGATCTGCCTCGGCTCGGACGGCCGGCCGGCCCCGGACGCGGAGGATGTGGTCGAACGGCGTTTCGAGTACGACGAGCGCGGGTTGCGCACCGTGGAACGCTCGCTGGGGCGCGGCGGCGTCCCCGTGCACGAGACGGTCCGGATGCGGTGGAACGACGCGGGCGACCTGGTCGCGCAACAGTGGGAGGACGAGACGATCCAGGGGCCGGACGGCCGGCCGGTGGTGATCAAGTCGCGGGCCTTCGAGTGCGACGAGCGGGGGCGGCGTGTGGTCCTCCGAAGCCTCGACGCGGAAGGCAAGCCGGTGGCGCCGCAGGGCTTCGCGACGATCCGCTACACCTACGACGACCGCGGCCAGATCCTCGCCAAACGCTACGAAGGGCTGGACGGCAAGCCGGTCGATTCCGCCGGCGACGAGTTCCGCGGCGTGTCGCTGGTGACGTACGAATACGACGCGTACGGCTTCCTGATCGGGCAGCGTTTCGAGAACGCCCGCGGCAAGCCGGTCGACAGCCCGTACATGGCCGCCGTCGTCCGCTGGAAGGTCGACCAGCTCGGCCGGGTGCTCGAGGAGCAGGAGGAGCCGGTGGGCGGAACGCCGCCCGTTCCGCACCCGAGCTGGCCGGGGTCCGTGCGCCGCCACTACCGCTATGACGCCGATGGCAACGTCGTCGAGGAGCGCGCGTTCGACGCGCAGGGGAACCCCGTTCCGGCCGTGACGGGCGAGCTGGTCGTGCACCGCGAGTTCGACCGCCTCGGGCGGCTGACGGCCGAGTGGTACACCGATGCCGGGACGCCCCCGCGACCGATGGTCGGCGGCCCGGAGCAGGTCGCGCGGGTCACGCGAACCTACGCCCCGCTCGGCGCCGGCGAGGCGTGCTGGACCGCCGACGACGGCGCCGTGCGCTGCACCGACCCGCAGGTGGCGACCGACGGAACGGGACTGGGCACCGTGATCGAGACCCGCTTCTTCGGCACCGACGGCAAGGCCACCTGGTCGCAGGCCCACGGGCGCGGCATCCATCGCGTGGTCTCGGTGCGCGACGCCGAACAGCACGTGCTGGAGATCCGGTACTTCGGCATGGATGAACGCCCGGCGGTCAACGGGCGGGGGATCCACATGCTCCGCACGCGCTGGAGCCCGGCCGGCCCGATCGAGGAGTCCTACCTCGGGCTCGACGGCCTCCCCATCGATGCCGACCAGGGCTCCGGCCTGCGCTGCGCACGCCGCACCTGGACCTACGACGACCAGGGCCACCTGGAGGAGTACCGGACGTGGGGCGCCGACGGCAGCCCGCGCGAGGACGCCTGGGGCATCGCCGCCCGCGTGCGCCACTGGGTCGGCGAGAACGTCGTCGAAGAACGCTTCCTCGACGCGGCCGGACGGCTGCACGCGGGACCGACCGGCATCGCCCGCGCCGTGTGGGACTACGACGACCGCGGCCGGCCGATCCGCGAGGCGTTCCACGACGCCGCGGGCGGGGACGTCGCACCGGAGGGCTGGACGGCCGAACTGACGGCGCACCGGGACGCGACGGGACGGATCGACCGCTTCGACCTCTCGCCGCCGCTGCCCTTCGGCGAGGCGGGGGCGCTCCTGGCCCGGGTCGACCTGACGGAGCAGGGCGCGAACGCGCTCGCGGTACCCCGCGGCCCCGACGGAACCCACCTGATCGTCGAAGGAGTGGTGGCGCTGCGATACCCGCGGACCGAATGGGGGGAGCGACCGGGCTGCGTGGGGCTCGACGGCCAGCGCGTCCCCTGCGCTCCGGGAACCGAACTCCTGCTGCGGTTTCTGTCCGCTCCGGCCCGCGTGTCGTGCACGACGGGCGCCGCGGCGGCCGGGGACGACCGCTGCGAATGGGTCTGGGCGCCATGATGACGTTTCTGCCACCCCGTCCGTCTAAGGCTCGCTCGGCCCCTCCGGTCTGGCCCCGGAACGCCCTGCCGGCGTTCCGGGACAGGCCCGAGGGACAGACAGCCGGGAGAGGAGGCGTGTCTTGACGCGCATGGTGGGAATGCTTGGGGTTTTCGTGTGTCTCGGCATGGGGGCCACCGAGGCCCGGGCCCAGTGGGACTACGACTACGGTGGCTACACGGGCGACTACGGGGAGGACTCCGGAGGCGAGGACTACCCCACGGACGATCCGACCGCCGGGGGCGACGCCGGAACGGAACCGCAGGGGGGCGAAACCCCGGCCGGCTTCATGGCGCTCTCGTTCGCCCAGGGCTCCGGCTCGTTCGTCGCCGGGACGACGGTTCGCACGGCCGCGACACTGTACTGCGACGAGGTGCGCTACTCGCTGGAGGAGGAGCGCGAGGACACGGGGCCGGCGCGGTTGACGCGGCTGCTGGAGCTGACGCGGACGATCAACGTGGTCGGCCGGGCACTGGACGGCGACCGCTGCGGCGGCTCGACGGAAGGCGAGTGCATCGGGCTGCACAAGGCGGTGGAGCGCGCCCAGTTCCGGGCGCTCGAACTGTTCCAGGCCGCCGACCAGCTCGAGGCGTGCATGCTGGACCCGATGCGCACCTGGAACGAGCAGGAGGGCCAGTGCCAGGAGATGCGCCAGAACATGTCCGAGCTGCGGCGGCTGGACCGCGAGGTGCTGAGCCGCGCGGAGTATGTGCTGGCGGTCCGGCTGTGCGACGGAGCGCTCGGACTGGACGCCGGCGTCCGCGCGGCCTGCGAGAACCTCCGCACGGCCCTCGCCGAACACGCCCCGCCCTCGGGACAGCGCCCGTCGTTCTGGCTCGACGCCCCGCTGCCGCGCGGCGTGCAGGAGGCGATCCGCAAGGTGCGGCTGTCGACGGGCAACAACTTCGACGTCGATGCCCTGTCGAGCGACCTGGCGCGCAACTACCGGTGCGAGACGCAGGGACGATCCGGCGACGCCGGCTCGGCGACCGGCGTGCTGGTCGGGCTGTGCAAGGAGTACGACCTCCTCCGGCGGGTGTCGGATGCCTGCCGCCAGGCGTCGGTGTACATCGACGAGCGCGGCGACGTGCACGCCTCGAGCGGCCTGGCGACCGAGGACGGGCGCGGGATGGCGACGCTCTGCGTCGACGTGTCGGACTTCGCGCCGGAGTACCCGCTGCTGGTCACGGTGCGGCTGGGCGACGAAAGCTCGCGGCCGGTCCGGGTCTGGCCGGGCGAGCCGATCTTCATCGGACAATACCTGCCGGGCCCGGTGTCGTCCGGCGACGTGATGGGCATCGAAGTCCGGGGCAAGCCGCGCGGCATCTCGCTGGCCGAGACGCTGCGGGTCAACGGCGTGTCGGTCGACCAGCCGGACGCCTGCCGCATCGCGCGGACGTACGTGCCCGTCGTCGATCACGAGGTCCCGATCGGCGGGGAACGGCAGAAGGTGATCCCGGTCTCGTTCCATACCGGACGGCTCGGGGAGACAGGCACCGTGACGCAGGGCGACGCGGTGATGATCTGGGTCCGCGACATCGAGCCGGCGGGCGCGGTGCGCGTGGAGTACCAGTCCGACGAGGAACCGCAGTACGTCGGCTACGTTCCACCCCCCCTGCTCGGCGCGTCCCAGGCGCTGACGGCGGCCCAACAGGAGCGCGAGCGGCACCGGCCTCCGGGAGCGCACCTGCGGCCCGGAAGCGCCGCCGTCGACCAGCCGCTCGTCCCCCGCCGCGCCCGCTACCCCGGCTCGCGCGTCCTGCGGCTCGGCTTCCCGGCGGGATTCTTCGAGTACCCGGTCCGGGTCTGCACCTACTCCAGCGAACGCGCGGCGGGCGGCGGCCCGACCCCCTCCTTCGCCCCGGCCATCGCCTCGTGCGACGATCCGCGCGTCACCACGATCCTCTCCGAGCACATCTACGTCCACGGCGCGTACTACTTCGGCATCCGCGCCGGGCTGATGGGCACCTGGTTCCCGGTCCGACGGTTGATCCCCCGCCAGACCCCCGACGCCCTCCGCTCTGGAAGCGACGTCTGGCAGGTCATCGAGGAGACCGACAACGTCTACGACTTCGACGTGCCGCTGCTGCTGGCGATCTACCCGTTCGGCCGCGACCCGTACGAGTTCGACTACCGCTTCTGGGACTTCGAGAACGGACACTACTGGAACGACGTGGCGATCCTGCTCGGGTTCAGCATGATCCGCTACCCGTTCGACCACATGTACGCCGGCATCTCGCTGCCGCTGTACAGCGGCGTGTCGTTCAGCGTCCTCGCCCACTTCGAACGACGATCGGTGCCGATCGGGGTCCGCGCCGGCGACGTGTTCCAGTACGCCGGCAGCGAGGACCCGGAGCTGGGCAACGTGTTCGGCGCCGAAAGCCAGTTCATCACCGGCGTGGCGTTCGGCCTGTCGGTGGACTACGACCTGTTCGAGCGGGCGTTCAAGGCGCTGTACAACCGCTTCACCGACGGCGGCGTGTTCCAGTCCACCGGCTACGACTACGGCGGCTGGTAGGCCGGGGAGGCACGACGATGACGATGCGAATCCTGGCGCTCGGAGTGCTCGCGACGACCGTCGCCGCCTGCGGCGACGAGTCCTCGATCACCGACGTGGGCGACATCCCGTACCACGTCGAACTGCGGCTGCTCGACCCCTTGACCGGCAGCCCCCTGCCCGTCTCCGCCGGCGCCGCCGACTGGCCGCTCGGCATCGCCGACGGGCCCGTCGCGGAAATCACCTACTCCGCGGACCGCACCACCCCGGCCGTCCCGCTCGCCGTCCGTGTCGCCGGCGCCGGGCTCGTCCAGGCCGACCCGTACGCCGCCGACGAGACCGGCATCGAACAGGCCGAGGTCGAGATCCCGCTGGCGCTGGTCGATGCGCAGGCGCGGACGGTGCGGGTCGATCTCGTCCCGCCCGCCCGTCCCGGCCGCGCGGTCCTGACCGCCGTCCTCGGCGGCGTGTCCGCCTCGGTCGCCATCGATTTCCAACTCGCCGACGTGACGCTGGAACCCGCGGCCGACGGCGGCGTCGCCGACGGCGCGACCGAGGTGCCGATCACCGTGCGAGGGGCGCCGCACCAGCTCATCGAGTTGGAGACGTCGCTCGGCGCGTTCGTCGCCCCGGGCTTCTCGTCCGCCGCCTCGCTGGTGCTCCAGCCCGATCCGGACGACGAGACGGCCGGAACGGCGCAGGTCGGACTGGTTTCCGACACCGCGGGCACGGCGGTGGTGTCCGTGACGGGCGCCGCCGCGACCTGGGTCCGCATCGACTTCGCCGAGGTCCGCCCGGCGATCGGCTCGCCGGTCCCCGTCGCCTTCGAGCCCGGCCGCCTGGTGCACGAGGTCTGCGTGACGGTCAACAGCATCCGCGGCACGGTCACGCTGAGCAACACCGCCTTCGACGCCGAGGTGCTCGACGCCGACCCCCTCCCCGTGCTCGATGCGGAAGGCGCGCCGCCGCCCGGGTGCCCCGCCGGCGGCGCCGCCGGCTACGCGGTGTTCCGCTGGGCCGCCGACGGCGCCGTCGACACCCTGACCGCGGAATGGAGCGGCCCGGACGCCGCCCGGACCGCTGTCGTCTCGCGACGCGTGACGGGCTCCGCCTTCGCAGGCTATGACGGCACGCTCACCGCCACGACGCTCGACGCGGGCGACCCGTTCCTGCTGCTGCTCCAGGCCCACCTGACGTACCGCGCCGCCGGCGGGCTCGACGCGCGGCCGGCGGCCAACGTGCCGCTGACGTTCCTGGTCGTCTCGTCGCTCGACGCGGAGGAAGTCTTCGCCGACCCCTCCACCGGCGGTGACGGCTCGGCCTCGGCCGTCTACTCGGTCGCCGCCGGCGACGAACTGCAGGTCTTCGTCCAACCCGAGGGCTGGTCGTCGATCCGCCTCGGCTCGGCGCCGTAGGAGTTTCCGGTGCTCGGTCCGCTCCCCGCCGACTTCGTCGACCGACTGCGGGACCTGCTGTCGACGATCGATGTCTCCCGCCTGTTGTTGCGGGGCGAGACCGGCGACTCGCGCCTCGAACGCCTGGTGGGGCTGGCGGCCCGCCTGGCGGGGGCGGAGTCCGGCGTGCTGCTGCTGGTCGATGAGGACCGCGGCGACCTGCGGGTCGCGGCGGCGATCGGACCGGGCGCCGACCGGCTGCGCGCGACCCACCTCGCGCCGTCCGCCGACGTGGCCGGCGCCGCGCTCGCCGGCGGCGAACCGCTCGCCGTGGCCGACGTCCAGGGCGGAGTGACGGGCGGCGAGATCGAACGCCGCACGGGCGTCGCCACGCGCAATCTGCTCGCGGTCCCGTTCGAGGTCCACGGCGTTCCGGCCGGCGTGCTGGAACTGCGCAACGGACCGGCCGAGCGGGGGTTCGACCCGGAAACCATCGCGCGGGTCGCGGAGCTGGCGCAGATCGCCGCGGCGGCCGTCGAGGAGTGGCGCGGGGACCGCCACCTGTTCTCGCTGTTCGCGGCCGCCCTGCCCCGCGCCCTCGCCCCGGGCCCCGACCCGGCCCGCGAGGCGCTCGCCGAGGAACTCCGCCGGTGGCTCGAACAGCTCCGTCAGACCCCCGCCTGGCGCGGGGCGCTCGAGACGGTCGAGGCCGTGCGCGAACTGGCCCGCGGCGACGAGGACGGACTGCGCTTGGCGGCCGAGATCCTGCGGGCCGTCGCGAGCCGCGAACGCGCCCGGCGGGCGCTGCGGGAGGAACCGTGATGGAGCCGGGAGCCCTCCGCCGGTTCCTCGAGTCGATCCCGCCGGAGCTGCTCGCCGCCCGGGGCGACGGCGAGGGGGTGCGCGTCGCGGTGATCGATTCCGGAGTCGACCACCTCCACCCCGCCCTGCTCGGCCGCGTCGAGCGCTCGGTCGGGGTCGAGCGCGGCGCCGCCGGGTGGCGCGTGGACGACGTCGAGCCGGGCGATGCGGCGGGGCACGGTACCGCCTGCGCCGGGATCGTCCTGCGGCTCGCCCCGGCCGCCCGCATCTGGAGCGTCCGGGTGCTCGGCGAGGAGGCCCGCGGCCGGGGCGGCGCCCTGCTCGCCGCGCTGGACTGGGCCATCGCCTCCGGCGCCCACGTGCTCAACGTCAGCCTCGGCACGCGCAACCCCGAGCTCGCCGACCCGCTGCGCGCCCGGATCGACCGGGCGTACCGCGCGAACGCGATCGTCGTCGCCGCGGCGAGCAACCTGCCCGGACAGCGCAGCTTCCCCTCGATCTTCACCTCGCTGATCGCCGTCGACGGCGCGGCGATCGAGGACCCGGAACGGTTCTACTTCCGCTGCGGCGCCGACAGCGAGATCGAGGCGCCAGGGATCTACGTCCGCGCCCCCTGGCCCGGCGGCGGCGAGAAACTGGTCACCGGCACGAGCTTCGCCTGCCCGCACGTCAGCGGGCACGTCGCCCGGCTGTTGTCGGCGAACCCGGGCCTCCGGCCGTTCCAGGTCAAGACCATCCTCTATGCGGTCGGGCTGGAGCACGCGCGCCGCGACGGACGCGCGCAGGAGGCGGCATGAACGGCGCGCACCCGGATCCGGCGGCGGAGCTGGACGCCTGCGAGCGGCGCGGCGAGCTGGCCCGCGCGGCGGCGCTGGCGCGCGAACTGGCCGACCGGGCGGCGGAACCCGCCGAGCGCGCCCGGGCCCTGG
>JAAZOP010000352.1 GCA_012797735.1 Myxococcales bacterium | reverse complement strand
GTCCGGTCGGCCGGCCGGGGGTCGCGCGCGGCGCCGGCGCCACCAGCGGTCGCCGGCGAACCAGCCCGCGACGAGCAGCAGGCCGGCGGCGGTGAGCGCCATGCCGGTCCGCAGTCCCGGCGCGCGGTAGCGCAGGTCGAGCCGGTGGCGGCCCTTTGGCATCAGTACGACGAGCTGGTTCTCGAGGCTGTCGACGCGGCCGACGTTGGAACTCCAGCCGGGGTGGTAGTTCTGGTTGACCCAGACGATCGCGTCGCGTTGCAGATCGACGTCGAGGCGGATCTCGTTGGGGGACCAGTCGACGAGGCGCACGGTGCCGTCGCTCGGGAGAATCACGCCGTACTCGCGGTCCTGTTCCTTGACGCGGGGCGAGCGGGGGATCGAGTTGTTCTCCTGGCAGACGAGGGTGCCGTGGTTGCGGGCGGTGTGGTCGTACATCCGCTTGTAGGTGCCGCGCACCTGCTTGATCGCGGCGGGCGGCCGGTCGGGCTGCGGGGGGTCCTCCGACCAGACGCGGTACATCGGGTGGGCGTTGAAGATCGTCACGTCGGCGGCGACGCCGACCGCGACGAGGGCCGGCAGGAGGGCGGCGAGGCGGCGCGCGCGGCCTTCGCGGAACCGGGTGCGGAGCCACGCCTCGCCCTCGGAGACGGCGAGGCCGGCGAGGAACGCCAGCGCCAGGGAGGTGAAGACGGTGAAGCGGCTCGGCACGCGCAGGTTCTCGAAGACCGGCAGCCGGTGCAGGGCGTCCCAGGGGGTGCCGGGGCCGAGGTGGCCGAGGGTGAGGGTCAGGGCGAGGGAGAGAAGGAGCAGCGGGACGCGGGCGCGCCGGAAGCGGAAGGCGAGGGCGCCGGCGGCGAGCGCGAGGGTGGCCCAGCCGACGTAGTTGCCGTACTCGCCCCACCACCGGTAGTTGTGGAACCAGGGCCGGTCCCAGGCCCAGTCGCGCGAGCGGCCGACGAGGGTTTCGAGGAGCAGGGTGGCGGGGAAGCGGTCGTAGTCGGGCACCGTGCGGGGATGGGCCGCCATGTGCGCCAAGTCGGGCAGCAGCTTGATCGCGGCGACGAGGAAGAAGAACGTGGCGGCGACGCCGAGGGCGGCGAGGGGGCGCCACCAGGCGGCGCGGGGGCGTCCCTCGAGGGGGGTCCAGCCGAGGAGCAGGGCGAGGGTGGCGAGGCCGAGCAGCAGGGCGGTGTAGGGGGCGGGGTAGACGCCGCCCTCCATCGCCATCAGGCCCCAGAACAGGCCGGCCAGCGAGGCCCAGCGCAGCTCGTGGCAGCCGCGGAAGAAGAACAGCAGCACCAGCGGCAGGTAGTAGAACGGCCAGGCCCAGACGTGGCCGCCGGAGACCTGGTGTCCGAAGAAGCCGGAGCAGGTCCAGAGCACGGTGCCGAGGAACCGGCCGGCGCCGCGCACGCCCATCGCGCCGAGCAGCGACCACATCCCGAGGGCCGAGATCAGCGCGTGGAGGAAGACGGCGACCTTCTCGCCGTCGGCCGGGCCGAGGAGCAGAGGGAAGACGATCCACGGGGACCAGACGTGGGCCTGGGTGTTCGCCGCCAGCACGTTGCCGCCGCAGGAGTACGGGTTCCATTCGGGGAGTTCGCCGAAGTCGAGGATCGTGCGGCGGGCCACGGCGTCGAGCTGGTGGAAGTAGCCCCAGTCGCCGAAGCCGTAGCGGCCCCACTGGAGGAAGAAGGGGAAGAAGAAGCCGGCGACGGCGAGGAGGGCGAGGATCAGCCAGCCCCGACGTCGCAGGAACTCGACCAGCACCCGGGACCCGTCCTCCGGCAATCGTCCTCCGCCGTCCGGCGGGCGCGGAATCTACGACGCCTAGGCCGCGGTCGCAAGGCGCGGCGCTGTCAGCTTCCCAGGCGCAGGCGGCGCAGGAAGAGGCCGGGGAGGTCGAGCAGCGCGCGGGCGGGCAGCGAGCGGGCCAGGCCCCAGGCGCGCCGCGGATCCAGATAGAACCGCAGCAGGGTCCGGCGCCGCAGTCGGTTGATCTCGTCCACCGACGCCTCCGACATCGTCTGGAAGCGGGCGCCGTAGAAGCCGTCGAGCGGTTCTTCGGGGGCCTCCACCCCGCGTTCGCGCGCCCGCTCGGCCAGCCGCGTGCCCGGGAACGGAGTGGCGACGCCCAGGTTGAACGAGAGGAACGGCGAGTCGACGATGAAGTCGGCGGTCTGCCGCATCTCGTCGAGCGTCTCGCCGGGGAGGTTGAGCAGGAACAGCCCGTGCATGTGGATCCCCAGCCGGCGGCCCGCCCGCACCATCCGCTGCACCCGATCGAGATCCATCGGCTTGTCGATCAGCTTCTGCATGCGGGGCGCGGCGGTTTCGACGGCGATCGCGAGGTAGTTCGTGCCGGCCTTCCGGAGCCACTCGAGCTGCTCCTCGTCGAGCAGGTCGCCGCGCATGCCGTTGGGGAACGATAGCCGCACGTCGAGGCCGGCGTCCACGATCGTCCGGCAGATCTCGATCACGCGCTCGCGCCGCAGGTTGAACGCGTCGTCGACCACCTCGAACTCGCGCACGTCCCACCGGCGGCGGAGCAGTTCCAACTCGGCGACGAACGAGGCGGCGCTGCGGGCGCGGTAGCGGCGGCCGAAGATGTTGTGGCAATAGAGGCAGCCGAACGGGCACCCGCGGGACGACATCACGGTCATGTAGCGGCCGGCGCCGGTGCGCGCGAAGCGCGGCCGCCTCGCGAATTCGTCGAAATCGATCAGGTCGTAGGCCGGGGTCGGCAGGCGGTCGAGGTCTTCCACGAGCGGGGCGGGTCCGGCGGACGACACGCCGCCCTCCGCGCGGTGGGCCACGCCGGGGAGGCCGTCGAGCGGTTCGCCGGCCGCCAGCCGCCGGACCAGTTCGACGACGGACGCCTCGCCTTCCCCGAGCAGGGCGGTGTCGAGTTCGGGCATCCGCTCCAGGACGGCGGGTCCGAGCGCCGAGGCGTGGGGGCCGCCGAGCGCGACGCGGGCGTTCGGGGCGACGCGCCGGACGACCGACGCGGCGAGCCGGGCGGCGCGGCTCTCGTGGGTCAGGGCCGAGATCCCCACGACGTCCGGCCGGAACTCGGCGCACGCCCGCTCCAGGTCCGCCTCGGGCCGGTCGGTCAGCCGCAGGTCCACCAAGCGCACGCCGGCGCGCGCCCCGGTCCGCAGCACCGCCGCCAGCGACAGCAGGCCGATCGCCGGCGAAACCTGCGGGTAGTCGCCGTTCGGACGGCTCTTGACCAGCAGGACCCGGGGGCCGCCGGGGGGATCTCGGGACGGCATCCGCTGGCGAACTCCTCCGTCGGACGCGCGCGGCGGGCGTCCTCAACGCTTCCGGGCGGACGACTTCCGGGCCACCGCCTTCTTCGCCGGGGCCGCCCGGCCCGCCGGCCGCTTCTCCTTCGGTCCCGTCCTCGTCGTCGGTCCAGCCCGTTCCGGGGCGGCGGTCCGTGCGCGCGACGGGCGCGGGAAGAACTGGCAGTCCAGTCGCAGGCACTCCGCGTTGCGCTCGAAGTGCGTGCAGACCACCGGCGACGCGATCGGGATCCGGACGCCGAAAGTCTCGGCGACGAAGTCGGCGGTCTCGATCAGCGCGAGGAACGCGCAGCGCTTGCAGCAGCGGGGTCCGCCCGCCTCGGCGATGCGGACCAGGGCCCGCGCCGTCGCCAGATTGCTCCTCCGCCACTCGATGCGCGAGAGCGGCGTCGCGCCGGTCAGGGCGCTGACGAAAACGCCGGCGCCGACCGCGGCGGCGCAGTCGCCGTGGGTTCCACCGAGGCATCCGGTGAGGGTCCGGGAGCGGCGGCGGGCTTCCCGGAGGCGGGCCGGCAGCGCCTCCCGCTCGCCGGTCGCGTTGGCGTGCGCGGCGAGCAGCACGGCGGGGACGAGGAAGTGGTGTTCGGGGCCGTGGATCTGGACGGCCGGGTGGAGCATCAGTCGGCGCGCCAGCGCCACCGGGTCGCGCTCGGTCGTCGCGGCGCACACCGCCGCGATGTAGTCCTCGGCCGGCACCGCCCGGCATCGCTCGCAGATCGCGTGCCCCGCCTCGCAGACCTCGATCGACTCGAACGTCGCGCCGCACAACCCGCACGCGACGGTCCGGGGCGAGCGGCCGGCGCGGCACGGGCGGCCGCAGACGACACACCCCTCGTCGTGCCGCATCCCCGCCATGTCCGGGAGCGAATCACGCCCGGCGGGCGGGGTCAAGCCGACGGGTGTGCCGCGTCCACGCCCACGACTGCGCCCACGAGCACGGCCGCGGCCACGACCACGCCCGCGACTACGCCCACGGCCAGGTGGATGGAGGGGCCACGCCGGAGTGGGGGCGGCAAAGCGCGGTTTCGCCTTCCCGTTGGCGTCTCGTCGCGCGGCGGCGGCGTTCGAGGCGTTGGCGGCGGCGTGGGAGGGGGCCGGTCGGGACGGGGATGCGCGGGCGGCGCGCGAGCGGGCGGCGCGTCCGCCGCGGGCCGGACGGTAGGGTCCGCGCCGCGCGGGC
>JAAZOP010000351.1 GCA_012797735.1 Myxococcales bacterium | reverse complement strand
GCAGCCGCATCCGCCATCCGCGTCCCCGTCGCCGGCCGTCTCGCCGGTGTCGCCGCGGGCGGCGAACCGCACCGGCGCGATGTCGTCGCGGCCGGAGATGCCCGCCGTCGCCAGGTTGGCCCCGGCACCCACCGTCCAGTTCGACGACGCCACCCCCGTGCCGTCCGACAGCGCGCTCGCCGGGTCCATCGCCCCGCCCCCGCGCTCGACGGCGAAGGCGACCGGAATCCCGCCGATCGGATTGCCGCCGGCATCGACCACCCGCACGCGCAGCGGCTCCGGCAACGGCTGTCCCGCCGGCCCGTACTGGCCGTCGCCGGAAACCAGCTCCAGGCGGGCGACGTCGCCGGTCACCACGTCGAACGGGTCGCTCTGGCCGACCACGCCCTCGACGCGCGCGACGATCCGCACCCCGCTCGCGACGCGATCCAGCGTGACGCTGGTGGAGGAGAGGCCGCCGGAGAACGGCGTGCTGGAGGCCGGCGTCACCGTGCCGGCCGTGGCCTCCAGGACCGCGGAGCCGGTGTAGGCGGTGACGGGCTCGCCCGCCGCATCGAGCAGCGTGAGGGACACGACGAACGGCGCGCCGACCCGCTGCGGGCTCGCCATCGGACCGACGCGCAGCTCCGCCGGGGCGCCGATCGTCTCGGCCCGCACGCGCAGGTCGTCCAGCACGGGCGCCTCGGTGCCGTCGTCCGACCCGAGCAGCGCGCGCACGGCGATCCCGCCGCCGGTCCCCAGATCCCCGATCGATCCATCGATCCGCCACGGCTCGGCTCCCTCGCCCACCGCGGCCTCGCGCCATCCGCCGACGTCCGGCACCAGCCACGTCGCGCCGCCGTCGATCGAGACCTGGTAGCGCAGCGTCGAGCCGGCAGGCACCCGCGTGTCGCCCAGCTCCTCGAAGCCGAGCCACCGGTGGAGGCCCCAGCGCGGCGTCCAGACCGGCGTGGTGACGCTCCCCACGCCGGCCGCGTGCCGGCTCTCCAGGGGACCGTAGGACGCGAGCGGCTCCGGCGAGGCGACCGGACGGAACACCTGCACCGGCCAGAGCGTCTTCTCGTCCTGCGTCGTCCCGTCCTCGAACACGGCCCACACGGGACCGTCGCAGACCAGCTCCGAACCGGCGGCGATCGGCGCGCCCGAGACGGCGTCGCCGAAGAACAGCCGCGCCGGCACCGGCGCCGCCAACGTGTCGCCCCGCTCCCGGCCGGCCTCCGTCCCGTCCGGCGCGTACAGCACGCACTCGGTGCCCGGACGATCGGCGGCCACCAGCAGGTACTGGGCGTCGAGCGGCACGACGAAGCGCCGGCCGAGCAGCGACAGAGGGAAGAACGGCACCGCCTCGCCGCCGTCGCCGTCCGCGTAGGCCCCGGCGGCGATCGGCCGGTCGGCGGTGAGCCGCACGGCCAGGCCGCCGCCCTGGGTGCCGTTGCCCGGCAGCGCCGCCGCGCCGCCCGCGGCGAGCGCCAGCGTCGTCGTCGTGCAGTCGGACAGATCCACCCGGACCGTCGTCGCCTCCGCCGCCGCCACGTAGCCGGTGCCGGTATTGGCCCCGAGCAGCTCGACCGCGGGCGCCAGCATGTTGTAGCCGTCGTAGGCGGCGACGGCGGGGGGGTTGAGCGAGTAGTGGTAGGCGAGGATCGGCGCGTCGGCGACGAGCACCGCGGCGTTGCCGGTGGTCACGTCGGCGTCCAGGCACTGTGTCCCGCCCGCCGCGAGCGCGACGGTGGCGACGACGGCGGCGCCGTCCCGGATCTCGACCGACGCGTCGCGGAACGGCGCCGCGACGCAGAAACGGTCGTTGTAGCGCGGGGCGATGCCGACCAGCGTGGCCGCCGCAATCGCCGCGGGCGCCGGCGCGTCGCCGCCGTCGCAGGTCGCCGCGGCGCCCACCGGCCCACCCG
>JAAZOP010000350.1 GCA_012797735.1 Myxococcales bacterium | reverse complement strand
CGCCGTCGCCGCCGCCATCGACCCGGCCGCCGCTGCAGACGCATTCCGCTCCGGCGCACGCACCACGATCGTACCCGGCCGCGCGACACCCGCTGAGGCACAGCACGAGGTCGCACTCCTCGCCTCCGATGTCGATCGGCGCGGTCGCGTCGCCGCCGGCACCGTCCGTCGTGGCATCGGCGACGTCGCCGGCGTCGCCCGGGGAAGTCCCCTCGCACGCGTCGCCGACCCCGTCGCCGTCGGCATCGGCTTGGTCCGGGTTGAAGACGTCGGGGCAGTTGTCGTCCTCGTTCGCGGTCCCGTCGCCGTCGGCGTCGCCCCGCGGACCGTCGGCATCGTCGGCGTCGACGAAGTTCGCGATGCCGTCGCCGTCGAGGTCCCCCTCGCCCTCCGCGGCGTCCGGGTTGCCGTCGTCATCGCTGTCGAGGTCCAGCCGGTTCGGGATCCCGTCGCCGTCGGCGTCCGGGTCGGGGAACCGGTCGCCGTTCGCGTCGGCGCGCTGCTCGGCGGAGTCGCCGATGCCGTCGCCGTCGCTGTCGTCGTCGCGGAAATCGGGCACCGTGTCGCCGTCGGTGTCGATCGGCGCCGTATCGAGGACGTCGTCGCCGGCCTCGAACGCGTCGGCGATCCCGTCGTCGTCGCTGTCGATGTCGAGGGCATCGGGCAGGGTGTCGGCGTCGGTGTCGCGGTCCACCGTTCCGCCCGCCCCGTCGAACACCCCCTCGTCGCGGTCCCAGATCCCGTCGCCGTCCTCGTCGTGCCAGGCCAGCATGTTGATCACCAGTTCGTAGTCCGACAGCGGTCGTCCGGGATTGGCGTACCCCACGCACTCCAGGGCGCAGCTCACGTCCATCGCCGTCGCCACGATCGCCCCCCGGCCGTGACGGGCCGCGACGATCGCCGGACCGCTCGCCAGATGCACCCCGCCGACGCTCTGGCCGCTCACCACCGTCGTGTACTCGGGCGCCAGCGCGTAGAACGGCGTGAACCACTGCGCCTCGCGCAGCCCGGGGTCGTTCCGCATGAACGACGTGTCGATCGTGAACACCCCGCGCATCAACGGATGGTCGGGCTCGTGGATCGTGAAATACCCGTCGTAGCACTGGCCCCACGCCCCCCAGACGTCTCCCCCGAAATCGATCTCGAAACCGAACGGCAAGTTGTCGACCTCCACGTTGCCGCAGTCGTCGAACCACAGGATCCCGCCGTCATCGACGAATTCCTCGAGGATCGCGCGCTCGCTGTCGAGCAGCGCGTAGTAGACGTGGCCGGTGAGGATGGCCAGGTCGACGTCGGAGATGTCCTGTTCGCCCGAGATCAACCGATCCAGGTCGACGGCCTCGTGCGTGATCGACCAGTCGCCGGGAACCGCCGGATGGGCGACGAAGCACTCCATGCACTCGGGGTAGTCGCTGTGCCAGTCCAGACGCTGGAGGTAGGCGATGTGGATCTCCCGCGGGTAGGCGGCGGCCCGCGCGGAACCGAACAGTCCCAGGAGCAGAGCGGCCGCGATCCATTCCTTGCGCATCCCATCCTCCCCCGCCCGGCGGGCGGCGATGCAACCGCCGTCATTGTACGGTGGACGCCCGGCCCTGTCACCCCGGCGACGGCGGCGGCGGCTTTGCGCGCGCATCCCGTCGCGCTACCATACCGGGGCGAAATGGGGATGCGACGCGGAACTGCCGCTCTGCTGTGCCTGTGCTGGACGTCGCTCGGCGGATGCTCCGGCGACGGCCGCGGCGCGGACGGCGACGGGGACGGGGGACTCGACGTCGCCGACTCCGGGCCGGACACGGCGGACGACGCGGGCGAGGCCGGTTCCGACGCGGAAACCGGCGACCCGCGCGACGCGGAGGACGGGGCGGACGGCGGCGGGGACGACTCCCCGGCGTGTACCCCGGCCAGCGACCCGCGGGCGTTGTGGCGCGAGCGGCCGGAGTTCGACCTGGTCGGCGCGGGGCCGCTGACGCGTCTCGGCCGCATCGAGGCGCCGTGTCTGGTGGACGGGTATCGGGTCGTGGCGGCGGGGGGGATGCGGGTGCGGTTCGAGGCGACGACCGAGGCGGCGTACCGGCTGGCGCCGCGGCTGGCGTGGTACGGGCCCGAGGCGTTCGGCGAGGGGCCGGCGGCGCCGCGGGTCGAGGCGGTGGGGGCGCCGGGCTACACGGCGCGGCTCGAGGTCGAGGTTCCGGCGGGGGGCGAGTACCTGCTGCTGCTCCACGACCTCGAGTTGCGGGGGACCGGGCCCTACGCCCTGTCGGCGACGTGTCTCGCCGGTTGCGACCGGAAGGCCACCCGCTTCCCGATCGTGCTGGTCCACGGCTTCGGCGGCTGGGACACGATCCTCGGGGGGCTGGAGTACTACTACGGGGTCGAGGACGACCTGGTCGGGCGCGGCTACGACGTGCACACGACGACGACGGATGCCGTCAACGACACGCCGACGCGGGCCCGGCAGCTCGCGACGCAGATCGATGCGATCCGGGCAGCCACCGGCGCCCGCAAGGTGAACCTCATCGCGCACAGCCAGGGAGGGCTCGACGGACGCTACCTGATCGGATCGCTCGGCTACGGCGACCGGGTCGGGGCGCTGGTGATGGTCTCGACGCCGAACCGCGGCACGCCGGTCGCGGACGCGTTGGTGGGGGATCTGCCGGTGGGCGCGGCGGTGCTGGCGGCGCTGTTCGACGCCTGGGGAGCGATCCTGGGCGGCGGCGAGGCGGACACCCGGGCGGCGTTCGCCCAGCTCACCACGGCCCGGATCCTCGGCGAGTTCAACCCGGCGCATCCGGACGACCCGCGGGTCGCGTACTGGTCGGTCGCCGGCCGGAGTTGCGGACTCGTCGACTTCGCCTGCCAGGCCGACAACGCCGGCGAGATCGTCGACCCGCTGCTGGCGGCGAGCTACGAGTTCCTGTCCGAGGGCGGTCCGAACGACGGGCTGGTGCCGGTGTCCTCGGCGGAGTGGGGGGTGTTCCTGGGCACGATTCCGGGGGACCACTGGGACGAGATCGGCCAGTTGGCCGACGCGGGACCGGGCGGTCCGTTCGACCACCTCGCCTTCTACGCCGACCTGGCGGCGCGATTGCACGAGGCGGGGCTCTGAGGTAGGGATCGCAGGCGCGATGCGGGCGTGGTTTCGGCGGCTTCGAGGGGTGCTGCTGTTGTCGGCGGGGCTGGCGCTCCCCGCCTGCAGCGCCCTGACCGACTTCTCCCCGATCGACCGCGACGCCGCCACGCCGCCCGACACCACGCCACGGGACGACGCCGGCACCGGCGACGACGCCGGCGGCGACGCCACGATGACCTGCCACGACGGCTCCAACCCGTGCCCCCCCGGCACCGTGCTCGTCCCCTGCGGCCCCGTCGTCCTCGGCAGCGACCCCGGCGAAGGCGATACCGACGAGGAGCCGGAGCACACGGTGGACGTGTCGGCGTTCTGCATCGATGCCGCCGAGGTGACGAACGGCGCGTACAAGGCCTGCGTCGACCGCGGCGACTGCGAACCGCCGGGCGCGACCGCCTCGGCGACGCGAAGCTCCTACTACGGCAACCCCACGTACGACGGTTTCGCGATGGTGAACGTGAGCTGGTTCCAGGCCGACAACTACTGCCGGATGCACGGGAAACGCCTGCCGACCGAGGCGGAGTGGGAGAAGGCGGCGCGCGGGGGGTGCGAGGTGCATGCGCCGACGACGTGCGGGCCCGAGGACGAACTGACGTATCCGTGGGGTTCGGCCGACCCGACGTGCGACCGGGCCAACTTCGTCGGGTGCGTGGCCGACGTCGACCGCGTGCAGTCGCGGCCGATGGGCGCGAGCCCCTACGGGGCGCAGGACATGACGGGCAACGTCCAGGAGTGGGTTTCCGACTGGTATCTCGCGTCGGCCTACGACAGTTGCCGGACCGGCAACTGCATCGACCCCGCGGGACCGGCGATGGGCAGCGAGAAGGTGTTCCGCGGCGGCCACTGGGAGTCCGTGCCGGAGTACCTGCGCGCGGCGAACCGGTTCCGGCAGGCGCCGGGGTTCTACGACTGGCACACCGGCTTCCGCTGCGTGGCCCCGATCCGCTAGGGCCCGCGGCGCGAGCGGCCGGGCGGCCCGGAGGAGCGACTGGGACGATGCGAGGGGCGACTTGGGTGCTGTGGGTGCCGGCCTGGCTGGCGGTCGGTTGCGCCGCATCAACCCCCTCGCTGCGTGACGCGGCCGACGCCCCCGACGCCGGCGACGCGCCGGAGGCGGAGGATGCGGCGGAGGCGGACGTCTCCGGATGCCGCCCCGGGCAGGTCGACTGCGGCGGGGCGTGCGTCGACCCGACGACCGACCCGCGGAACTGCGGCCGTTGCGGGCGCGCCTGCGCGGCCGGCGAGGTGTGCAACGAAGGGGTCTGCGCCTCCACCTGTTCCGGCGGCCTGACCAACTGCAGCGGGGCGTGCGTCGATCTGGCCGGCGACCCGGGTCACTGCGGCGACTGTTCCACGGCGTGTTCGCGCGCCGAGGAGTGCATCGGAGGCCATTGCGTGTGCGTCCCGAACTGTTCGGGGCGCGAGTGCGGCGATGACGGTTGCGGCGGGTCGTGCGGCGCCTGCGGCGCCGGAACCGCGTGCGACGCCGCCGGGAGATGCGTCTGCGTCCCGGACTGCGCGGGGCGCGAGTGCGGCGACGACGGCTGCGGCGGGTCGTGCGGCGCCTGCGGCACCGGTTTCGTCTGCACCCCCGCGGGAACCTGCTCCTGTCCCGGCACGCCGTGCGGCGCGGCGTGCTGCGGGGCCGGCGAGGCGTGCCTCGGCGGCGCCTGCTGCGACCCGACATGGAGGGTCGAAACCCCGGTCGCGCTCAAGGCCGTCGTCCAGGACATCGATGGAACGTTGTACGTGGCCGGCGCGGACGGCGCGCAGGCGTACGTGGCGGCCTACGACGCGTGCGGCGGCCGCCTGCGCGAGCGACGGTTCCTGGAGCCCGCGACCGCGACGGGCAGTTCGCTGGCGGCGATCGCCCTGTCGGGCGCCGACGTCTACGTCGCGGGCCAGGCGCTGTCCGCCGGTGCCGATCCGGGCAACGGCCTGTGGGTGCGGCTGTCGAAGACCACGCTGGCGCCCGCCTGGTCGCTCGCCCTGTGGGGCGGCGACCATCTCGATGAGATCTGGTCGCTCGGCGTCACCCCGACCGGGAACGGCTGGATGGTGGGCACGACGCAGATCGATTTTCCGCCGACCCTCGCCTGGATCGTGCGCGGATACGCCGATACGGGCCGGGCCTGCGGTTTCGCGCTGTTTCCGGGGGACTACACCGGCACGCTGGGACGCGGCCTGCTGCTCGCCAGCGGCCGGGTGTACGTGGCCGGCGCGCAGGGCGGGCACGGCGTGGTGACGAGCTTCGCGGAGGACGAGTGCGGGTTCACGAGCGGTCCGTGCCCGTGCACCCCTTCGGGGCTGTCCGCGACGGTGGAGTTCGCCGGCGCCTCGTACACCGAGGTGCGGGCGCTGGCGGCGGCCGGCGGTTCGGTCTACGCGGCGGGCTTCGCCAGCGTCGAGGACGACATCGGTGCGGTGTTGGCCCGCATCACCGGCGCCGGAGCGACCTTCGCGCCGCGCTGGAACCCGACGGCGCAGATCGATGCCTACACCGAGCTTGCGGCGGACTCGGCCGGCGGCGCCCTGTACGCCGCCGGCACGCGCGGCTGGCCGGGCACGGGGGACGCGGGCCAGGGGGTGCTGGCGCGCTACGGCGCCGCGGGTCTGACCGCGGAGTGGCAGGCGTTGGTCGACGGCACGTACGCCTGCTGGGACGTGCTGGTGGACGGCACCGGCGGGATCGTGGTGGCGTGCGCCCGCACCGGCTCGGGGTCGTTGCTCGCCCGCTGCCTCCCCTCCGGCGTCTGTCCGTAGCGCCGCGACGGTCCGAGCGCGATCGTTGCTGCAGGCACGGCTCTTCAGGTATGCTGCGCTCTGCGGATTTGTCTCGATGATTCGCGAGGGGACCATCCTCGACGGTCGATACAAGCTGCTCCAGGCGATTGGCGCGGGCGGCATGGGGTCCGTCTGGCTCGCCGAGAAGATGGCGACCTACGAGAAATTCGCGATCAAGTTCATCCACCAGCACGCGTTGGGGGACGAGTCGTACTACGCGCGGTTCACCCGCGAGGTCCAGGTGCTGCGGGGCCTGCGGCATCCGAACATCGTCGACGTTTTCGACTGGAGCATCCCCGAGCCGGGGAAGAAGCCGCAGGCCTACGTGGTGATGGAGCTGCTGGAGGGGGTGACGCTGCAGGACGTGATCCGGCAGCACCGGCGCCTCCCCGTGGCCTTCATGAACCGCGTGATGCTGCAGGTGCTGGACGGCATCGCGGCGGTCCACGCGATGGGCATCATCCACCGCGACATGAGTCCGGCCAACGTCTACCTGGTCGGGCAACCGAACGCCTTTCCCCGGGTGAAGATCCTGGATTTCGGCCTGGCCAAGGGGATCGGAGGCACCCACGCCGACAGCGCCGTCACCCAGCCGGGCTCGGTGCTCGGCCGCGCCGCCTATGCCGCCCCGGAGATCTTCCTCGAACAGGACCTCGACGTCCGCGCCGACATCTTCGCCTGCGGGATGATCTTCTACCGCGCGGTGGTCGGCCGTTTCCCCTACCGGGAAACCAAGGTCGATCTGATGTGGGCCGAGCGGTACGCGGAGCGGAATCAGACGACGGACTACCCGCCGCCCTCGCGCTACGTCTCGGACGTGCCGCAGCCGATCGAACGGATCATCATGCGGGCCTTGCGGCGGCGTCCATCCGGCCGCTACGGCTCCGCGGCGGAGATGCAGCAGGAACTGTTGCGGGCCGATGCGATGCTGGCGCCCGCGCAGCGCGAGGCGGCGAACCGGTTCCTGTCGCTGATGCGCGATGCCGACGCGGCGGCGTCGTCCGACGGTGGGACCCCCTCCCCCGGGCCTCTCGCCGCCCGCTCGGCCGCCGGGCCCCGGCCGATCCCCGTGTCGCCCATTCCTTCGGCTTCCCCGGTGCCTCCGCTGGTTCCCGGGCCTTCGGTGCTGTCCACGGCCTTCGATTCGGTCGCCCCGGCGACGCCCGCCCCCTCGTCCGTGCGTCCGCCGGCGGCGACGGCGGTGGCGGTCCCGCAAGGCGCGTCGGAGCCCGTGGTCGGCACGCTGGCGACGGGGCCCGTCGTCTTCCCGCCCGGTTCCTCGGAACCGGTCGTGGTCGCCGTCGAGTCCGAGTCGGCGGCGGTCTCGTCCACGCCGCTGCCGGCGGCGCCACAACCGCCGATGCGCCCGACCGGACCGCTCGACGTTGCGGCGGCGCGGGAGCCCGGGTCGCTCGCCGAGCCGGGGGAGGTCGCCGCCGGTTCGGCGCCATCCGCCGCCGCGCCGCTCACCGGTGACATCTCCAGTTCGATCGGCACCTACCGTCCGGCGCGCCGCGGCCTGGCGATGCTGTGGAGGCGCCCGGCGGTCCTGGCGGCGGCCAGCGTGGGTGTGGCGCTGGTGGTCGTCGGCACCCTGGTCCTCCTGCGCGGGCGGGGCGCGGGGAAGCGCGGCGAGGCGGCGACGCCTGCCGGCGAGAGTGTCGCCGACGGCGGCGGACCCGCCGGCGCCTCGGCGCAGGCCGACGCTCTGACCCTGCCCGCCGTCCAGGCGGGTGCCGGCGCCGGTGGACTTGCGGTCCGGGCCCCGGACGCCGGCGCCATTCCGCCGGAGGACGCGGCCGGCGAGACGACGGCGCAGGTCGAGATCCCGGCCCCGG
>JAAZOP010000349.1 GCA_012797735.1 Myxococcales bacterium | reverse complement strand
GGCCGGGAGTGGTGCGGCGGGCGGAGGTGGCGCGCCGGCCGGGAGTGGTGCGGCGGGCGGAGGTGGCGCGCCGGCCGGAAGTGGTGCGGCGGGCGGAGGTGGCGCGCCGGCCGGAAGTGGTGCCGCGGCCGGCGACGGGTTCGTGTACCTCGAGACGGAGGTCGCGGGGGCCGCGCCGGGGTCCCCGGTCGAGACGGCGACGGTGCTGCTGGTGCGGTTCCGCGGCTCGGCGGTGGACCTCGACCTGGCCCGGGAAGCGGTGGGGCGCGCGGACTGCCTGATCGGCCGCCGTCCGGCGGAGGAGTGCGCGTCGGTCGAGATGGGACGGGCGGAGCCGCTCCGCCCGGCGGAATTCCATCCGGGGATGCGGGCGGAGACGGGCGGGGCGTTCCGCTCGCGGGTCGTGGAGGCGGCGGCGATCGCGGAGGACGTGCGGACGGCGACGCTGGCGGCGGCGGCGGCGATGGCGCTGCTGATCCTGCTCGCCTTCCGGCAGTTCCGGGCGCTGGTCTACGTGCTGCTGCCGCTCGGGGCGGGGATGGTGGTCTGTCTGGGCGTGGCCGCCCTGCTGCTCGGGTCGCTCAACGTGCTCACCGCCTTCATCTTCGCGGTGCTGATGGGCCTGGGGATCGATTTCGGCATTCATCTCGGGCGGCGTTATCGGGAGGAGCGGGTGGCCGGGCGGCCCCACGTCGAGGCGCTGGAACGGACGTTCCGGGGGACGGGGCGGGCGGCCGGGGCGGCGCTGTGGACGACGGCGGTGGCGTTCGCCACGCTGATCCCGTCCTCGTTCCGGGCGTTCTCGGAGTTCGGGCTGTTGTGCCTGTTCGGGCTGCCGGTCTCGATGGTGGTCGCGTTCGCCGCGTTTCCGGCGGTGGCGACGCTGGCGGAACGGTGGCGGCCGCAGCGGGTCCAGCGCGCGGCGGGGGAGACGCGCGGGGCGGCGGCGTCTCCGAGGCGCCGGTTCGCGGCCGGGGCGTTGGCGGCGGCGGGGCTGGTCACGGCGCTCTGCGGCGCGCTCGCGGCGGGGCTGGACTTCGACTACGACTACGGGAAGCTGGGGAGCGCGCGGAGCGTGCGGGGCGGACTGCCGACCCGCTCGGCGGTCCGCGGGTACACCAGTTCGCCGGCGCTGCTGCTGGCCGAGACGCCCGAGCAGGCGAGGGCGGCGGCGCAGGAGGCGCGGCGCCGCGTGGCGGCCGGCGAGCCGGGAGTGCGCGAGGTCGCCGCGCTGGATTCGTTCGTGCCCGCGGACCAGGAGCGGAAGGCGGCGCTGCTGCGCGAGATGGACGAATGGATGAGCGACCCGGCGTTCGGCTTCTACGAGGACCGGCTGGACGACGAGCCGTTCGCGCGGCTGGAGCGGTGGCGGCAACGCCTGCGGACGCCGCCGGTGGATCCCGGCGCGGCCGGGTTCCCGGACTGGGCGCGGGCGCTGTTCCGCGAGCGGGGCGGGCGGACCGAGGGGCGATTCGCGTACCTGCTGACCGACGGGAACCTCAACGACGGCCGGGAGGCGATGCGGCTGCAGGAGCGGTGGCAGTCGCTCCGGCTGCCCGACGGCACGACGGTGCCGGTCGCGTCGTCGGCGTTCGTCTTCGCCGACATCATCCGCTTCCTGCGGGAGGAGGGGGCGGCCGTGACCGGGCTCGCGTTGCTGGCGGTGCTGGGCCTGCTGCTGGCGCACTTCAGGCGCGCGGGTCCGGCGCTCCTCGCATACGTCCCGCTGCTCGTCGGGTTCGTCTGGTTCCTGGGCCTCCTGGCCGCGTTCGACCTGCGGGTGACGTTCTACTCGGCCGTGGTGTTCCCGATCGTGGTCGGAACGGGGATCGACGGCGCGATCCACCTGGTGCACCGCTACCGGGAGCTGGGCCGGGGGTCGATCGGCGAGGCGTTGCGGCGGACGGGACCGGCGGTGGCGCTGTCGACCCTGACGACGGCGGCCGGATTCGGCGCGCTGGCGCTCACGGGACATCGCGGCCTGGCGACGCTGGGCTGGACGGCGGTGATCGGCCTGGGGGCGGTGCTGGCGGCGACGCTGGCCGTGCTGCCGGTGCTGGCGGTGCTGTCCGAGCGGCGGCGTCCGTGGTCCGGCGGCGGCACAGTGTGATTCCCCGCACACAGGCGGCTCCGCGGCTTTCCACGCGAAACGGGCGGCACGGATCTCGCTGTTCCCGGATCCGGCGGGCCGAACGGGGCCGCGGCCCGCGGGAGGTCGTGATGGTCAAGGTCGACATGCACTGTCACAGCCGGCATTCGGACAAGCCGATCTACTGGCCGTTGCGGAAGCTGGGGGCGCGCGAGAGCTACACGGCGCCGGAGGAGCTGTACCGGCGGCTCAAGCGGCGCGGGATGGCGTTCGTGACGATCACCGACCACGACACGATCGCCGGGGCCGTCGAGATCGCGGAGCGGCACGACGACGCGTTCGTGTCGTGCGAGTTCACGGTGCGGTTCCCGGGCGAGGAGGCCGAGGCGCACGTGTGCGCGTACGACCTGACGGAAGAGCAGTTCCGGCGCGGGCGGTACTTCGCCCGGGACGTCCGCGAGTTCGCCGCGTACTTCCGGGAACAGGGAGTGGTGACGTCGGTGGCGCACCCGATGCACGACGTGGGGGGACGGCTGGAGCCGCGGCACCTGGAGCAGCTGGTGCTGCTGTTCGAGCACTTCGAGGAGGTGAACGGGCTGCAGTTGCCGGAGGGAAACCAGCTCAACCGCGAGTTCCTGGCGCGGCTGACGCCGGAACGGATCGAGGAGTGGTCGCGCCAGCACGGGATCGAGCCGGCGTTCCCGGAGCCGTGGCGCAAGGGACGGCTCGGCGGCAGCGACGACCACTCGGGGTTCTTCCTCGGGCGGGCCTGGACGGAGGTGCCGGCCGCCGAGGACGTGGCGGAGTTCCTCCGCGCCGTGCGGGGCCGGGAGAGTCGCGGGCGGGGGTTGGGGGCCAGCGCGCTGACGTTCGCGCACTGCGCGCTGACGAGCACGGCGGAGACGATGCTGAACCACTTCTGCGACCCCGGGCCGCTGCACGAGCGGGCGACGCAGCTGGCGCGGCTGGTGTACGGCGACCAGATCGAGGAGGTCGAGCTGGCGTCGCGGCTCAAGGCCCACGCCGACGGCGTCGCCGAGCCGCCGGACGAGCCGACGCCGGAGGAGATGCTGATCGAAGGGCTGGTGCGGATCGTGATGCGGGACTGGCACGACCCCAACCTGCTGTTCGACCGCGTGGTGGGGCGCGACCTGCAGGAAGAGACGTTCGTGATCGTGAACCAGCTCTTCAACACGCTGATCCGGCGGGCGCTCACCGCCTGGTGGGAGCACGCGCGCCGGGGCCGGCTGATGGACGCGTTCACCAAGCTGTCGCTGATCTTCCCGACGGGGATCGTGGCGATCCCGTACCTGATGGGGTTCCAGCACCTGCACGCGGACAAGCGCTACCAGCGGCGGGTCGCGCGCGCGTACGACTTGCCGGAGCCCGGGGCGGGCCGCCCCGAGAAGTGGGCGTGGTTCACCGACACGGTGGTCGACGTCAACGGCGTGGCCCGGACGATCCAGACGGTGGCGAAGCTGGCGGAACAGCACGACACGCCGATCACCATGGTGACCTGCCATCCGACGCCGCCGCCGTTCGAGGGCCGGCTGCGGAACTTCGCGCCGATCCACCACGCGGCGCTGCCCGAGTACGAATCGATGGTCCTGTCGATCCCGCCGCTCCTGGAGATGCTCCGCTGGTGCGAAAAGGAACAGTTCACGCGAATCGTGATCTCGACGCCGGGACCGGTCGGACTGGTCGCGCTCTGGATCGCCAAGATCCTCGACCTGCCCACCGTCGCCGTCTATCACACCGACCTGCCGAACTACGCCCGCATCCTGACCGACGACCCCGCGATGGAACAGCTCGCCTGGCACCTGGTGCGCTTCCTGTACGGCAAGGTCGATCGGATCTACGTGCTGACCGAGGCGTACCGCCGGCGGCTGCAGGAGAACGGCCTGGCGGACCGCGACATCCGGATCTTCCCCAAGGGGACGGACGTGACGCTGTTCCACCCCGACCGGCGGGACGTCACCGTGTGGAAGCGCTACGGGCTCAACGGGGCGACGAAACTCCTCTACGTCGGCCGCGTCTCGCGGGAAAAGGGGCTCGACCTGCTGGGCGAGGCGTACCGGCGGCTCCGGCGCGAGCGGGAGGACGTGGAACTCGTGGTCGTGGGCGACGGTCCCTATCTCGACGAACTGCGGCGCAAGTGGGCCGACGTCCCCGGCGTGGCGTTCACGGGCTTCGTCGAGGGAGAGGAACTGGCGGCGCTGTACGCGTCGTCGGACGTGTTCGCCTTCCCGTCGACGACCGACACCTACGGCTCGGTGGTGCTCGAAGCACAGGCGGCGGGGCTGCCCGCGGTGGTGACCGACCAGGGGGGGCCCCGCGAGGTGATCGTGGAGGGGCGGACGGGACTGGTGGCCCGGGCGGGGGACGTGGAGGACTTCGCGGCGGCGCTGCGACGGCTCGTGTCCGATCGGGAGCTGCGGCAGGAGATGGGATACCAGGGACGGCTGCACGCCGAGCAGCGCACGTGGGAGAACGCGTTCCGGACGTTCTGGGACGCCGGGCGCGAGGCGGCCGAGCCGCACCGGGGGGGACCGTCCGGCCGCACCCAGGGCCGGGAACCCGATGCCACCGCCGGCGTGGTCGCTGCGCCCCCCCCGGACCCACCGCGCATCGTCCCGGGCGGAGCCCTCGACGATGCAGCACCCGCGCCCCAAGACCGCGGGGCAGCGCGGGAAGGGCTGCGGCGCGAGGCGCGCGCCGAGTCGCGCGCGTAGGAGGCGGGCGATGCGGCTCCTGGTGGTGTCGCAGGACTTCCCGCCGGCGGTGGGCGGGGTGCAGACCTGGACCGAACGGGTGGCGCGGGCGCTGGCGCGTTTTTGGGAGGTGACGGTCCTGGCGCCCGCGGCGCCGGGCGACGAGGCGCACGACGCGCGGATGCCGTATCCGGTGCTGCGCTGGCGCACCCCGCACACCTCGGCGTTCGGGGCGATCGTGCCGCTCGCGCTGCCCTGGGCGCTGGGACGCAGCGGGGCGCGGGTGGTGTTGTGCGCGCAGGCGGCGACGGCGGCGGGCCCGCGGCTGGCCGCGGGGGCGGGGTGGATCGATCGGTACTACGTGACGGCGCACGGCCGCGAGCTGCTCTGGGCGCCGTTGGGACCCATGCAACGGCGGTGGCGCGGCGCGATCCTGGGCGGCGCGGCGGCCGTATTCGCGGTGAGCCGCTTCACGGCGGGCGTGGTGCGCGGGTTGGGGGTGCCGGGCGGTCGGGTGGTGGTCACGCCGAACGGCGTGGACCTCGACCGGTTCCGTCCGGTCGACCCGGGACCGTGGCGGCGGCGGTTGGGACTGGAGCGGCGACCGGTGGTGTTGTCGGCGGGACGGCTCGTCCGGCGCAAGGGGTTCGACACGTTGTTGCGGGCGTTCGCGACGTTGCCGGGCACGTTGTCGAATGCGGCGCTGATGATCGCGGGGGACGGACCGGATCGGGGGCGGCTGGAGGCGCTGGCGCGGGGCTTGCGGCTGCCGGCGCGGTTCCTCGGTCGGGTTCCGGACGGCGACCTGCCGGCGCTGTACTCGGCGGCGGACCTGTTCGTCCTGGCGGCGCGCGAGGAGCCGGGCGGGGACGTCGAGGGGTTCGGGCTGGTGCTGCTCGAGGCGGCCGCGTGCGGGGTGCCGGCGGTGGCGTGTCGCTCGGGCGGCGTGCCGGACGCGGTGGACGACGGGGTGTCGGGACTGCTGGTGCCGCCGGACGACCCGCCCGCGCTGGCGGCGGCGATGGCGCGCGTGCTGTCGGACGGGTCGTTGCGGCGGTGGCTGTCGTGCGGGGCGCGGGCGCGGGCGGCCCGGTCGGGATGGGACGCGGCGGTCGAGCCGATCGCGCGGCGGATCGCGCAGGACGCGGCGCCGGGGACGGCGCGCCCGGCGCGGAGGGCGGCATGATCCCGCCGGTGGCGCACCTGATCTGGTTCGGGCGGCGGTTGCCGTGGGCCCACGCCCTGGCGGCGGTCTCGGCGGCCCGGCGGGGCGGCTTCTCGCGCGTCGTGCTGCACCACGCGGACGCGCTGGAGGCCGGTCCGGGGCCGGAGGCGTTGCGGCAGGAGGCGCGGGTCGAACTGCGGCGCCTCGACCCGCTGGCGGTGTTCGCGGGCCTCGGGCCGCTGGCGGCGCCGCTGGGCGAGGTGTACGCGGAGCTGGCGGCGCCGGCGGCGAAGGCGAACGTGTTGCGGGCGGCGATCCTGGCCGCGGAAGGTGGCGTGTACCTGGACGCCGACACCGTGACGGTGCGGTCGTTCGACGAACTGCGCCGGGCGGGGGCGTTCTGCGGCGTGGAGCGGTTGGCCCTGCCCTTCGGCGTCCGGCGCTCGCGCAACCCGCTGGTCTGGGCCGCGGCGGGGCTGAAACTGCTCGTGCGCGACGTGTTGCGGCGATGGCCGTGGGGCTACCGCGCGTTCCGGCGGGTGGCGCGATGGTACCCGGCGGCGCCGAACAACGCCGTGCTGGGGGCGGAACGGGGTCATCCGTTCGTGGTCGAGCTGCTGTGCCGGATGATCGAGTGTCCGCGGGAACGGCGGCGGGTGCGCTACGCGTTGGGGACGCACCTGCTCGGCGAGACGGTGGCGGCGACGGAGGGGGCGGAGGTGGTGGTGCATCCGCCGCGGCGCTTCTATCCGTTGCCGCCGGAGATCTCGGAGCACTGGTTCCGGGTGGGACGGCGTCCGTCGCTGGGCGAGGTCTTGGCGCCGGAGACGGTGGCGGTGCACTGGTACGCCTCGGTGCGGACGGCCCGGGTGGTGCCGCGGATCGACCCCGCGTACGTGCGGGCGCACGCCGGCCGGCAGCTGTGGAGCGCCCTGGCGTTGCCGTTCACCGCGTGAGCGGGCCGGCGCGGCGCACCGGCGGGAGCGGCGAGGCGGACGATGCCGGCGTCTCTCGAGCGTTTCTTTCGGGCGTTTGTCCTTGACCGGGTCGCGCCGGGCCGTCAGACTCATATCGGGCGACGAAGCCGCGCGGATTGGAGCGCGGGGGAGGATTGCGCGATGAGGGCAAAGGCCTGCCTGCCTGCCTGCCTGCCTGCCTGCCTGCCTGCCTGAGCTTCGTCTTGTGCGTCGCTGATGCCAGGGCCGACGATGCGCCGACGGGGGCGTTGTTGACGCCGGAGGCAGCGGCCCAAATCGAGGCGTGGATCGATTCCTTGCCGGCCTGGCATCCACCGATGGAGGGTGGGCCCATCCCCGACGAGCGTCTGTCCTGGGAGGGATTCACCCGGCCCAACAGCGGCAACCAGGGAGGGTGCGGCAGCTGTCCGTTGTTCGCCACGGTGGGCATTGTCGAAGTGCAGTATGCCGTGGACTGTTGCGTCCGCGGCGCGACCGACCCTGGGTTGCCGCCAGGCGCGTCGTGTTGTCCGGCGCCGGATTCGAACGGGCGGTCGTGGATCGCCTTGTCTGTGCAGTTCGTGCACGAGTGCGCTCCGGACGGGCTGCTGTCGTGCCTGGGCGGGAACAACTACGCCGACTTCCTCCGGGACGTCGGCACCATTCCGGACGTGCTGGAGCCGTTCGAGCTTGCGGACGAGCTTGCGGACGGGCCGAGTCCGGGGATCTGTGCGATGCTGGACCGCCGGCGACCGTTGTGGGATCCGGTTCGCGGACGGAACCGGACGGCGTGGGAGCGGATCGCGGATCGGAACGGGCGCTGCGACGTGGAGGATGTCGCCGAGGGTTTGATGACGGCGGATGCGGACGGGGATGGGGTGCCCGACCGCCTGGACAACTGCGTGCTGGTTCCGAATGCGGACCAAGCGGACTCCGATTCGGACGGGGCGGGTGACGCCTGTTTCGGCGTCGACAGCGACGGAGACCGCGTTCCGGATGCGTGGGACAACTGTCCGGCTCTCCCGAACGCGAGCCAACAGGACACGGACTTCGACGGCATCGGAGATGCGTGCGAGTTCCAGCCGACCGGCCGCGCGGCCGAGGCCCGGTTCTATCGGGTTCCGGGCGGGTTCGTGAGGGTCCTGCCAGCGGACCTCCTCTACGCATTGCAGTCCGGGCCGGTGGCGGCGGATGTGAAGTGGTCTTTCGCGGACGTCGACGGCGACGTGGTCGAGGAGTGCACGAGTACGAGCGCGGGCATCGACCACGTTGTGGGCATCATCGGCTTCGAGCAGCATGGAGCGGTGCTCCTGGTCCGCAACAGCCACGGGGACGCCGCGATCCATCGGATCTGGCGAGGGGACTGCCACCTGGGCATGGCGAGGATGTTCAAAGTCGGCGGAGGCGTGGAGTCGAGCGTGGGTTGCCCGGGATGGTGGCAGAATGAGGACGCGGATCGGGACGGCATTCCCAACATCCAGGATGCATGCCTGTACGTACCGAACGCGGCCGCAATTGCCGCGGGCCGCTACGACGACGAGTTCGCCTTCCGCTTCGACCGGAATCGCACGCATTTCGTCCTGGATGGCGATCCGACGACCTGGGTGGACGACCCGGTGCAGGGAGGCGACGACTGGCCCGACGGGCCGACGGGCTGCGACAACTGCGAGGGCTTCGTCGACTGGGACCGCTGGGACTCGGACGGGGATGGGTGCGCGAACCGGTGCGACGGATGCCCCGGTGTTCCCTGGACGCCGGGAGTCCTCGGATCCTCGTCCTGCTACTACTGGGACGGTGCGAGTCCGGCGGCCGGTTCGTTGCCCGGCGGCCGGGACCGCGACGGGGACGAGGTGTGGGACGTGTGCGACAACTGCCCGGTCTGGGGGAACCGCAGGCAGACAGACGAGGACGGGGATGGACGTGGCGACGCCTGCGACCGGTGCAGTCGAACGCCGACGGACGAGGGGCTCGCCCCGCTGCCGTCCAGCCTGTGGGGGACCGAGGTCACGCCCGGATGGGTCTGGCCCGGATGGCTTTTCGACTACGACAACGACACCGTCGGCGACATCTGCGATCTCTGCCCGCTCGACGACCCGCGCGTTTCCGGCCGCGGGGGCGGTGTTCGGTTGTTCGATTCGACGGAGAACACCGATGGCTCGCATGAGGAGGACACCGACGGCGACGGAATTGGCGACGGCTGCGACAACTGCCCCACGGTGCCGAACGTCGACCAGGCGAACTGCAACGCTGCCGACGAGGACGGGATCGTCCGGCCGTTCCTGGGCGACGCATGCGACCCGTATCCGTGCGTCGACCTGTGCCAGGAACCGTTCGGGCGAGCGACGTTCGTGGAGAACTCGGTCTGCGATCGCTCTACGGGCCTGGAACTGTGTTCGACGGGCGACCAGGTGCAGCTCGACTTCTGCGCCGTCGGCTTTCCGAGCGGCCTGGATCCGCGGAGCGCCGCCGCGCGCGACGGCTTCTCCCTCCCCACGCAAGTGCAGGGGTGCGCCTGCCGGTCGTGGGAGCCGTACAACGAGGATTGCACACTGCAGTGCCCGGCCGGGGGCGGAGGAGGCGGCCGCTGGAACGACATCTTCCTCGATGATCGGCGGGTGGTGAAGCCGCGGATCGACTACCGGCCGCTGTACGGGCGGGGCGCCCTGGACGACGGTTCGTTCGCCCGCGAGGGCAGCCGCTACGGGCGCACCGGCTACCGGGAGTACTACGCCGGGTGCGACGTTGCCGGCTGGTGTTCCACCGTCTCGGCCGAGCGCAGGGTGCAACAGCCATGGGACTGGGTGCCGGACCTCGACGGGCGGTTCCCGGTCGAGGAACGGGACGAGTCGCGGATCGCATACTTCTGGGCGAAGCCGTTCCCGGACGAAGGGTTCGCCGGCTACTCCACGCAAGCGGGGAACACATACGTCACGCGCCGCCAACGCAAGAACGAGCCGACGCTGCGGCTCTTCCCCATTGCGCAGGTGGGTCGACTGCGGCCGACGTTCCGGATCCGGGAGCCGCTCGGTCCCCCTCCCTGGTGGGGAGGATCGGCGATGCTCGCGGGGGCCGACCTGCTGTCGCCGAACTGCGTCGCCTGCGAGGACTACCGGTTCGACAGCCCGGGTTCTCGGGCGGCGGGGTTGGTGATCTGGGAATGGGACGCGACCGGCCGGCGGTACACGAGCCTCGCGCGCACGCGGGTCCTGCAGGGTGTCTTCGACCTGATCGAGCCGGCGGTGGCGATCGCCGCCGGGGACGACGGCAAGGCGTCCGAGTACTGGACGTTTGGTGGGATCGGGGACGGTGGGGCGCTCTCCGACGAGATGTGGCATGCGCGGAGCGACCCGCAGGCCGGAGTCGGGCCGGCGGAGCCGGTCCGGACGCTGTGGCTTGCACCGGTGGAGCGTCGGGAGTCGGAGCCGTGGCCGACGGCCCGGTCCGGCGCCGTGTTGGCGGTTCGTGGATCCGGTTGGGGGATCCCGTTCGTGACCGACGAGCCGGGTTCCGTCGGGGGAGGGACGGCGACCGCGCCGGGTGGCGTCGGACAGTCTCCACCGTCGGGCCTGGTGCTCGTCGGCGGTCGAGGCCCGAACGGGCCGCTCTCGGACGTCTGGTTCCATGACGGTTCGTGGTCTCGGGTTGCGGATCTACCGGAGGTCGATGGCGGACTGGTCGACGCGGGCGCGGTGGTGGCCGAAGGGAAGCTGTGGCTGTTCGGCGGCGAAACGCGATCCGGCCCGACCGCGGGGCTGTGGCAGGTCGATCTGGAGACCGGCAAGACAACGCGAGTGTCGCAGGACGGGGCGTGGCCGGAAGCGCGCCGGTCGCCAGCCCTGACCTTCGATGAGGTTCGCCGCCGGCTCGTCGTCTTCGGCGGCTTCGATGCGCAGGGGAGAGCGGCGACGGATGTCTGGGCGTTTGGACTCTCGGCGGGCGGCTGGACCGCGTTGGCGCCGACCTGCACCGGCGCCGGCTGTCCGGCGGTCACTGGCAAGGAGTTGGCGGTGGTCGATCCGGCGCGCCGGGAGCTGACGGTCGTCGCGGACCCGGCCGGTCCGGATGGCGAGGCGGGGTCGTGGAGCCTGGCGCAGGGCATCTGGCGCACGGGCGAGGAACTGGTCGTGCTGCCCGAGCGGGAGGACTGCAACGGTGACGGGGTGAACGACCTGCCATGGGGGGCGCGCTGCGGGTCCGGTTCCGGCGGGTTCCCGGACTACGGCAGGCTGTTGTGCGACCCGTCCGCCGGAGCACTGGCATGCCGGCTGCCGGCGAAGCCGGCCGGGGAGGTCGCGGCCTGGACCGTTCCGGGGCTGCGGGCCGTCGCGGCGGCCGGCGGCCGCGTGGCCGTGCTCGCGGAGCGACGCCTGGACATCCTCCGGGTCGGACCGGCCGGCGCGTTGGTCACGGAGCGGAGCGTGGTTCTGGCCCGGCCGGCGCACGACGTCGCCCTCTGGCGGGGGCAGGCGCTGGTCGGGGACGACGGAGGGCTGGTGGCGATTCGCCTGGCCGATGGCGCGACCCTCGGTCGCGTTTCGACATGCGGCAAGGCCCGGCGGGTGTTCCTCGACGGGAACCGGGCGCTCGTGCTGGGCCTGCGCGGCCTGCTGGTGGCGAGCCTGGACGAGTCCGCCGGTCCCGCCCCGCTCCAGGATCTGCGGATCTACCCCGGGCCGGGCGGCGATCTCATTGTGTCGCACGGATCGGGTTGTTCGCTGTGGTACTCGCTGGTCGATCTCGCCTGCGAGTTGACGGGTGCATGCACCTGGTCGCACCGCCTACCGTCGGTCTTCCACGACGGACGCCTGACGTTCAACCAGCTGCTGTGGACCTACGAACTCGACTTCTCGCGGGCCGTTCCGGCGTTGCCGGTGGTGGCGGAGGAAGCGCGGACCGGCTTCCTGCGGGACATCAGCCACGAGTCGCCCTATCTGTACGTGAATGGGGTGGCGGGCGCGACGGCAGTGTACGACGAGCGGTCGGACGCGGGCTGGGAGTACGCGGGCCGGCACGACGTGCCGCTCTGGGTGCACGGATCGGCGGCCACCGCGGGATACCGTTTCCTGGTCGACGGCGAGGTGTTGCGGATGGCGGAGGAACAGTAGTCGTGTGTGCCCGGGAGGTGGGGCTCCATCCCCGGCGGTGCTGGCCGGCGCGGTGCCGGGCCGTTCTTCCGGCAGCGGAGGGTCTGACGCGACGGGTGGCGGATGCGAGCGCGGCGCGTGCGCCGGCCAAGCTGTCACGCCGGTGGAAGTCGCCCGGGCACGTGCGACTGGCGTCCCGATCCGTGGTGCTGCTGCTGGGGTTCGCGTGCGGGTCGTGCTCGAGCCCGCCGTCCTCGAGCGATGCACCCGACGTGTCGTGCACGTACAATGCGTGCCGGACGGAATGCCTGGCGATGGGCCGGGAGTACGGAAGCTGCACGGGAGGGACCTGCCACTGCGCGCCTGGACCGGACGGGGGCGACGCAGATGCGGAAGCGGACGTCCGACGGGACGGAGAGGAAGCGCACGACGCGGGCGACGTCATCGACCTGGACCGGACGGACGACGAGGCCGCCGACGCCGGTGATTCGGTCGACACGGCGTGTCCGTGCGCGATGTGCGGCCCGGACGGCGGTCCGCTCGAGCTGGACCCGGACCATCGGGAAGGCGGCAGCCCAGGGGTGGTCTGCGATCGGGTGCCGATCTGGTTGAACCGAGGCGTCGACGACTACGACGTCGAACCGGGTGTGCTTGTCTTCACTGCGATGGATACGCCTCCTCCGCGGTGGGAGACGCGGAAGCTGTTCATCTACCGCATGGATACCGGCGAACGGCAGTTGCTGGACGACCTCTCAGACTTGGCCGCGGAGGGTATTGACCGGCCCCAGGCAAGAGATCCTTCGCTCGACAGCGACTGGGTTGCCTACGCGGTCTGGTGGACGCCCGACTGGCCCGGGGGCGAGGACTGCGTCAGTTCCGAGCTGCGCTTGGCGCGGCTCTCGACCGGCGAGATTCGGGTCCTCAAGAGATACGATTCGGGCCCGGGCGTCCTCAACTACGTCGGCCCGGTGGCGCTGGACTACCCGTGGGTCGGGTGGCGGGAGACCGAGGACGATTGGGTGGTCCATGCGCTCAACGTCGAGACCGGCCAGGAGTACGTGGTCAGTGACAACACGGTGGACGTCACCGTCGAAGGGACGACCCTGGCCACGGCGGACGGCGATGCGATCATCCTGTTCGACCTTGCGACGGGAACATCGACCCGGCTTGCGGACGACCTTCCAAACGATCGCTGGCACCCCGCGCTGGCATGGCCGTGGGTCGTCTGGGTCGACCAGCGGGCAGGTCTATGGTGGGAGTCGCGCCTGTGGTCCTGCATCTGGATAGCCAGCTGCTGCGACAACGACATCTACGGATACAACCGGGTGACGGGAGTGGAGGTGCCGTTCGTGGTGGGTCACGGGATGCAGGCCGGGGAGGTCACTGCGGACGGGGATTGGGCGGCCTACCAGGACGACCGGGACGGCTTCGAGGAACTGTGCCGCGAGATGGGCTGCACGCAGATCTACGCGGTGCACCTGCCGACGGGGCGCGAGACCCGGGTGACGAACTGGCCCGGCGAGTACCTCGAGCCGGTCGTCTACGCCGGTCGCGTGTTGCTTTCGCAAATGACGTCGTATATGGACTACCAGTACGATCTGTGGGACTGCAATCTGCCCGAGCCTTGATCGCGGACCGATCGGGCAGGGAAGAGGCCCGGGTGGTGCCGCAGATCGACCCCGCGTACGTGCGGGCGCACGCCGGCCGACAGCTGTGGAGCGCCCTGGCGTTGCCGTTCACCGCGTGAGCGACCTCCGTGTCGAGCACGCCGCGGGCGACAGCCCCGGCGGGATGTCGTTCGCGGACCTGTTCGTGGGAGAAACGAACATCTTCCTGCGCGCCGACGTCGGCGGCACGGTCTACGTCGCGCGGGTGACCGATCCCACGGGCGTCGGCCCGGTCACCTGCTCCGTGATCGCCGGCGAGTCCGCGCCGGCGCCGACCCGGGACGCCCTGCTGTCGGGGAACGTCCGCGCCGGCGTCCGCGGCACGACCAACCGACTCCCCACGGACGACTTCGACGCTCGCATCGGGGTGCGCGTCGGATTCGCGGCGTACCCGCAGGCGCCGCGCGGCGCGGGGGTTCGGGCGGCGGGGGAAGGGAGGCCGCACAGGACGGCGCAGGCCGCGGTTTGGCGGGCGAAGGCGTGGTCCCAGGTGTAGGACCGTTCGGCGATCCGGCGCGCGCGGCGGGAGAGGAGGCCGAGGTCCGCGTCGAGCAGCTCGGCGATGCGGGCGGCGAGGTCGGCGCCGTCGCCCCGGCGGAAGAGCGCTCCGGCGCCGGCCTCGGTCACGATCTCGCCGGCCGCGCCGTGGTCCACGGCGACGACGGGGAGGCCGGAGGCGAGCGCCTCGAGGACGGCGAGGCCGAAGGTCTCGTGGGGACCGGGGGCGAGATACAAGTCGGCCGCGGCGTAGAGGTCGGCCACCCGTTCCGGGTCGGACACGTAGTCCAGCACCTTCGCCGAACGGCACGATGATAGCGCCGCGCGCACCTCGGCCGCCTGCGGGCCGCCGCCGACGAGGGCGAAGCGGAGGCGGGGGCGGCCGTCGAGGCGCCGGACGGCGTCGAGCACCGGGCCCAGCTCCTTCTCGGGGTGGAAACGGCCGACGAACAGGACGAGCCGGTCGCCGTCGGCGGCGCCGAGGTCGCGGCGGACGAGCCGGTCGCGCCGGTCCGGGTGGAACCGGAGCGGGTCGACCCCGAGCGGGGTGTGGAGCAGGTTCGTCACGCCGTAGGACCGCAGCTTGCGCTCCATGTAGCGCGAGGCGACGCAGACGGCGTCGAGGCGTCCGTAGAGGGCGCGGAGGTAGCGGCGCGCCCCTTCGACCAGACCGGCGGCGAGAGGCCGCGGAAGGCGGGCGGCCGCGGGGGCGACGTAGGCGTCGGGGACGTCGGCGTGGCAGAACGCCGTCACCCGGGCGCTCGTGCCGCGGGCGGCGGCGAGGGCGATCCAGCCGTCGAGATACGGGGAGCCGGACTCGACGACGTCGAACCCCTCGCGGAGGACGCGGCGCACGGCGGGGAGGTCGACGATCTGGCGGTACGTTCCGCCGGGCGTCACGGGAAGGCCGCGGACTCGCACGATCGTGCCCCCGGGGAGGCGCTCGCGCGAGGGCCGCTCGCCCGGCACGACCAGGACGTACCGGTGCTCCGGGTGTCGGGCGAACCATTCCAGCTTGTGGCGGTGATACGTGCGGACGCCGCCGCCGTGGTCGGAGTAGAAACTCGACACGTCACAGAAGCGCATGGCGCAGCGACCCTTCGTGCAGGCGGAGCCAGCCGACGGCCCCGGTGAGGAGGAAGGCGCCGAAGGCGCCGACGCGGGCGACCGTTTCCCCGGCGGGCCAGGCGATGAGCCAGGCGGCCAGCATGGCGGCGGCGGCGGCGGCGAGCGCCGCGAGGACCGGGCGCAGCGCCGGGTCGTAGGGCCACGCGCCGGTCAGCCGGCGGGCCTGCCAGGTCCACAGGACGTTCTGGATCGTGAAGGCGAGGCCGACGGCCAGGGCGGCGCCGGCAAGGCCGAGCGGGGGAACGAGCAGCAACAGCAGCAGCGTCTCGACGACCAGGGTCGCGCCGACGTTGGCGGCGGCGAGGCCGCTCCTGCCGTAGCCCAGGACGATCAGGCCGTGGAGGCCGAAGGCGCCGTGGAGCACCCAGAAGGCGCACAGGACGAGGACCGGCGTGGCGGCGGCGGCGTAGCCTTCGCCGAGCAGGGGCAGGAGCCAGGGGACGAACGCGACGAGGAAGGCGTAGATCGGAGCCTGGGTGGCCAGGACCAGGGCCGTCGCGCGGGAGAACGCGGCGCGCAGACGGGCGGGGTCGGGCCGCGCGTGGATCTGGGAGACGATGGCGAGGACGAGCGGATCGAAGCCGGAACGGACGGAGCGGACGGCGTTGCCGACCTGGACGACGACCCCCCAGACGCCCACGGTGGCGGGATCGGTGAGGGCCGCGAGGACGAGGACGTCGAGCCGCAGGAGGGCGGAGTTGAGGAGTTCCATCAGGCCCATCGGCAGGGCGTAGCGCACGAGCGGGCGGGGGAGGGCGCGGGACACGGCGACGGAGGGCGCGGGGAACGAACGATGGAAGAGCCAGGCCGCGCCGCCGAGGGCGGCGAGGTTGGCGAGGGTGAAGCTCCAGGCGAGGCCGTTCTGGCGGGCGCCGGCGAACCAGAGCAGCACGGCGGCGGCGGGGAGGGCGGCGGCCCCGAGCCCTTCCTTGACGAGAACCTGGGCCTCGAGGCGGCGGCGGCCGAGGCAGGCGTGGACGAGGAGTTCCATCAACGCCAGCGGGACCAGCCCGAGGGTCATCCAGCGCAGGGGGGCGGCGGCGGCGGGGTCGCCGCTCCAGGCGGCGAGGGTCGGGGCGCCGAAGGCGGCGACGGCGGCCGCGGCGAGGGTGCTGGCGCAGAGGACCCACAGCAGGGCGGCGGCCAGGCCGTGGCGCTCCTGGCCCGGGGGCTGGCGCGGGACCCACCACAGGATGGCCTTGTCGAAACCGGCGAGGCACACGCGCAGGGCGACGAGCAGGGCGGCCTGGGCGGCGACGAACAGGCCGAACTCCCGGCGGCCGTAGAGCACGACGACGACGCCCGTCAGCAGCGGGTAGAGCAGACGCAGGCCGTAGCCGAGAAGGTTGATGCGGGTGCCGCGCCGCAGGTCCCGCGCGTCGCGTTCAAGATCCGGGGCGGCGGCGGCGTTCACTTCACCAGCTCCACGACGAGGTTCTCGGCGGGCAGCAGGCGCGCGAGAAAGGTGCCCTCGTAGAGGTAGCGCGGCAGCGGCAGCCGGTTGACCAGCGGTTCGACGAGGCGGTTGAAGGAGAGCACCCAGGCCTTCTCGAACTCCAGACGGCGGGCGGCGACGCGCGAGAAGTGGACCTCCACCTCCCACGCGCGGCGGTGTCCGGCGACGAAGGCGTCGAAGGTGGAGAGGGCGAAGGCGCGGCGGTGGGTCGGGTCGTCCCAGACGTTGCGCGACGTGAAGTGGGGCACCCGGATCCGGAGCCGGCCGCCGGGCCGCAGGACGCGGTGCAACTCGCGCATCGCCGCGAGCAGGTCGACGTGTTCCAGCACGTCGCGGCACAGCACCTCGTCGAAACAGTCGTTCTCGAACGGCAGGGGGCCGGCGTCGAGGTCGTGGACCACGTCGACGCCGGGGAGCGGGGCGCGGTCGAGGTTCACCCAGCCCCGGCGCACGTCCCGCCCGCAGCCCACGTTGAGTCGTCGCACGTGCGGTACTCCTTTCGCGCGCCGCCGCCGCTTTGGCTGCCGGCGGCCGCAGGGTGGACGATTGCCGATTCCGGGCCGAGCCGGGGCGGGGCGGTTGACAGCCCCGGGACGTCGTGATCTCAATGGTTCGGCGCGCAGACAGGCGGGCGGGGACGCCCGTCGAGGTGGCGAGGTGGCCACACTGTCGTTCTACAGCTACGACCACATCGGCAACCCGTGGTGCGGCGGCGGCGGCGCGCTCCGGGATATCGAGATCCTGCGCCGCTTCCGTCCCGCCTGGGACCGGATCACCGTCTACGTCGGGGACTACCCCGGGTTCGTCGCGCACGAGCGGGACGGGGTGCGCTACGAGTCGCTCGGGACGGGGCGCAGCGAGCCGGTGTCGCGGGCGCTGTACGCCCTGCATGCGAACCTCCGCGTGTTGCTCGAGCGGGCGGACGTGGTGGGGAACGACGTCTCGGTCTACGCCCCGCTGCTCGCCGGACTGCTGCGCCCGCGGCGCTTCTTCGGCATCGTGCATCACCGGATCGGAAAGCGGTACCTCGAACGGTTCGGATGGTGGGGGTGGTTGCCGTGGGCGGTGGAGCGCCTGCTGCATGCGGGGTTGCGGAACGTGGTGACGGTGAACGGGGCGGTGCGGGAGGCGATCCGGGCGGTGAATCCCTCGGCCCGGCTGTTCGACTCGGCCAACGGTTTCGACCCCGCGTTGCTGGAGTTGACGCCGAGCGTGTCCGAGCCGCCGTTCGTGCTGTTCCTGGGACGGCTCGACCCGTTCATGAAGGGGCTCGACGTGCTGGTCGAGGCGTTTGCGGGAGCCGCCAGGGGACATCCGGAGGTGCGGTTGGTGTTGGCCGGGCGCGGCGCGCCGCACGCGATCGCGCAGCTGGAGCGGCGGGCGCGGGCGGCGGGGGTGGCGGAGCGGGTGGAGGTGCGGCCGAACGTCGAGGAGGCGGAGAAGCGGCGGCTGCTGGCAGGTTGCCTGTTCTTCTGCTCGCCGTCGCGCTTCGAGGGGTTCGGGATCGCGGCGTTGGAGGCGAACGCGGCGGGAAAGGCGGTCCTGGCGACGGACACGGACGGTTTCCGCGAGAGCCTGGACCCCGGGAAGACCGCGCTGCTGGTGCCGCCGGGCGACGTCGCGGCGCTGCGCGGGGCGATGGCACGGCTGCTCGATGAGCCCGCGCTGCGTCGGACGCTCGAGGCGAACGCGCGCCCGTGGGCGCGGCGGTTCACCTGGGACGCGATCGCGGAGCGGGAGCTGGCGTGGTTGCAGGAGACCTTCCTGGGAAGGTGAGGGGAGGGGAAGGGTGCCGAAGCCGGTCCGGAGTCCGAGCCCGATCCGCGCGTGGGGAGCGACGGGCGGCGGGTTCGCGGGGGCGCGCCGCGGCGCGATCCGCTGGTCGGTCGAGCTGGGACCGGGGCGTCACCAGGTGGATCCGAAGCGGTTGGGACACTGGTATCACCTGGTTCCGGGCTGTCCGCTGGTGCGCGGCGACGGGGTGGTGGTGACCGACTGGCACGGGGTGTTGCGGGCGCACGGTGCGGACGGACGGTTGTTGTGGGAACGGGATCTGGTCGATGACCCCGAGGCCTCGTGGGCGGAGTTCTGGGGCCGGCTGCTGTACATCGATGAGGAACACGGCGCGTGGGTCGAGACGCGGCGCGGGTTGTGTCGCGTGTCGGCGGACGGCGAGGTGCGGGTGGTCAACGCGGAGCTGAGGGCCGGCGGCTTCTCGCCCGGGGTGCGCGAGATCCTGCCGTGGGGCGGTTTCGTGCGGTCGTACGGCACGGACGAGAACTACTGGACGCGACACTGGCCGTGTCAGTCGGGGGTGGTGGAACTGCTGGACGGGGAGGGGCGGGTGCGCGCGGCGCATCCGGTGGGCATGGCGCCGGAGCGTCTGTACGTGGTCGGCGCGCGGATCGCCGCGTTCTTCCACGACGAGAACGACCAACCGCCGATCCGGGGGACGGCGCTGGTCTTGGGCGCCGACGGTTCGCTGCTGGAGCGGTTGGAGCGGGAACAAGGCGAAGCGGAGGTGGCGTGGCGGCGGCGCGTGTTGTCCGGGGTCGCGGTGGAGCAGGGTCTGCCCGGGCCGCTGGTGGGAGGCAACGAGCACCTTTGGCACGAGCCGCCGTTGGTCCCGGCGCCCGACGGGAGTTGCGGGTACCGGGCGTCACCGATCTGGGAGGAGACGGTGCGGCTGCTGCGGTTCTCGCGGAACGGAGAGCAGGCGGAAGTGTTGCGGGACGTCTCGGCCGACCCGCCGGCGATCGATCGGGACGGCGTCTGCTACGTGACCCAGGTCTGCGACGACCGGTTGCAACTGGTGGCGATCGAGGGCGACGCGACGCGCTTCGCCTGCCCGTTGCTGGACGCGCCGAAGCTGGAGCGGTACGCGTACCCGCATGGCGGCCAGCCGGCGAAGGTGTGGCGCCAGACGCGGTGGTTCCATTCGCCGGCGGTGTTGGGGCCGGACGGGACGACGCTGGTCCTGACGAACCTCGGGGAAGGGTGTACCCTGTATTGCGTGGCGTGACCGCACGCGAACACCCATCCCAGGTTCTTTCGGCGTGCTGCCGGCACGCGGGGGCGGGAGGCCGACAGGAGGGTCGGATTGCCATGTCGGCGCGCCCCCGAAGATTCGGTCGGAGCGGTTTCCGACGGTCTGCGTCCTGCCGGTGCGATGCCGGATCGGAGGTGCCGCGACCTCG
>JAAZOP010000348.1 GCA_012797735.1 Myxococcales bacterium | reverse complement strand
CACCGGTGACCGGGCTGGCCCCCGCGGGTCCTTCCGCCCGCCGTCACGAGGCATGGCCCTTGCGGGCGGGGAACAGGGCGCGGAGCGCCTGTGCCAGCGCCTTCACGTCGGGGAACCGCTCGTGCGGATAGAACGACAGGGCGCGAAGCACGACGGCGTCCAGCGCCGCGGGAACGTCGGGGCGGAAGCGGCTCGGAGGAGGAGGAGGAGGAGGAGGAGGATTGGGCCAGAACGGGCGGGACAGCGCCGGCCCGGCCTCGAACGGCACCTTCGCCGTCAGCGCCTCGTACAGGACCACGCCCAGCGCGTACTGGTCGGCGGCCGGCCCGGTGGCGGCGGCGTCGGCGATCTGTTCCGGCGCCATGTAGCAGGGCGTGCCGAGCATGCCCGAGGAGCGGGTGAGCTGCTGGGCGCCGCCGAGGTCGAGCATCTTGGAGATGCCGAAGTCGAGCAGCTTGACGATGTAGCCGCGGGCGGCGTCGGGGATCGTGCCCTGCGGGCGCGCGAGGAACAGGTTGCTGGGCTTCAGATCCCGGTGGATGATGTGCCGCTCGTGCGCCACCGCCAGCGCCTCGCACGCCGCGCACAGGATGTCGACCGCCTCCGGAATCGGCAGCGGGTGCGACTCGGTGCCGGTCTTGCCGTAGATCCGCTGCGCGAGGTCCTCGCCTTCGAGGTACTCCATCACCAGGAACGGCCGGCCGTCCTCGTGCCAGTCGAAGTCGTGGACCTGGACCACGTTCGGATGGCCGATCGCGCTGGCCGCCATCGCCTCGCGGCGGAAGCGGGTCACCATCTCCGGCGCCCCCGCGATCTGGGGGCTGAGCACCTTGACCACGACCTTGCGGCCCAGGTCGAGGTGGCGGGCGAGGAACACCTTGCCCATCCCCCCCTCGCCCAGCTCGTCGACGACCTCGTACTTGCCCAGCAGCACCGAGCCGCGCCCGAGCGGTCCCGGGGTGCTCTGGCGGCGCCCGACCGGCCCCGGAGCGGACGGCGCGAACGCGGCCGGACTCGCCGGCCGCCGCGACTCGTCCATGCGGGTGGCGCCGAGCGCCGGGGAGTCGGAACGGGCCTCGAGGGTCTCCTCCTCCTGGACGTCCATCGCTTCCAGCACGAAGCGACCGAAGCAGCGGGAGAAGGGGGTCCAGGTCCCCTCGCGCTTCGCCACGTACCCTTCCTTCTCGAGCCGCTCGGCCACCCGTTTCGAACTCGACGACGTCACGCGCCCGCGGGACGCCTCGAGCATCGCCTGGCGCTCCTCGGCCGAGAGCCGCTGTTCCCAGACGTAGCGGAAGTGCGGGTCGACCTCTTCGAGGAACCGTTCGAGCACGGCGGCGCGGTCGGGTTCCCCCCCGTCCTGCTCGTCGAGGTGCTCGAACAGGGCCGCGCAGGCGATCTGGACGAAGAACGGGAAGGTGCCGGCCAGTTCGTCGAGCACCCAATCGGCGTGCGGGGCCAGCGGGAGGCCCGCCGCCGCCGACGGCTCCGTCACCAGCGCCGTCGCCTCGGCCCGCGCCAGCGGCCGCAGGCGCACCGTCTGGAACACGTTGAAGAACGGCGAGTCGGCGACCTGGGCCGAGTGGCAGACGGTGCGGAGGTCGCGCCCCGAGGCGGTGACGTAGGCGAGGCGGTGGTTCTGGGCGAGCGAGCGGAGGAACGAGTAGACGTCGAGGCCGAGGGCCCTGTGCCGCGTCACGACCTCGAACTCGTCCCACATCAGCACCAGTCGCAGGCCGTCGCGGTCGGCCCGGCGGAGCAGTTCGACGACGGCGTCCCGGGAGGCGGCGGGAGGCCGTGGGGCCCCGAGGGCGTCGGCGATCTCGCCGGCCAGGAACGCCAGGAACGCCGGTTCGTCCGCCGGGACGCCGCCCTGGAAGTCGTGGTAGCGCAGGCGCAGCGCGCCGCGCACCGCCTCCGGCACGTTCGCCGCCAGCACCTCGGGATGCTCGAGCTGGTGCAGCGTGGACGACTTGCCGATGCGCCGGTCGCCGACCAGCGAGAACGACTGCGGCGGGTCCGCCGACAGCCCCTCCAGGATCCGGCGGATCTCGCGCCTGCGCCCGTAGAACCGGGCCGGTTCGCGCACGGGCAGGCGGTTGAGGTACGGGTTCTTCCTCACGTCGCTACCTTCCACCGCCGAAGAAACGCTTCATGCGCCGCAGCAGCCCGGGCGACGAAGGGTCGGCGCCCGGGTGCCGCGCGAGCAGGCGCCGCAGCGCTTCGGAGGCCAGCACCCACCGGCCGTCCCGCTCCCGCAGGTAGCCGCGCCGGGGCCCGAGGTCCCGCAGCGGCCGGGCGTCGCGCTCCCACGGCGCCTCGCCCGCGGCGATCCGGGCGAGCAGCCCCCGGTGCGTCTCCTCGAAGTGCCCCCACAGCTCCTGCACGTACGGCGCCAGCGCTTCGTCCAGCGCCGCCCGCGCCTCGTCGGACCCGGGCGCCTTGCCGGCCCGCGCGACATCGCAGCACGCGGCCGCCACCGCCGGCAGTCCGCCCGATTCGACCCACGCCCAGTCCGCCAGCGCGACCCCGAGATCCGGCGCGCGCTCCGCCGCCAGCGCCCGCGTCTGCGCCTCGTCCAGCGGACCCAGGCCCAGGTTCTGGAAGATGTTGAAGAACGGCGACTCCTCCACCTCGCGCGACACGCAGAGCTGCTGGAGGTCCTGCCGCGAGGTGGTGACGTAGGCCACCGGGAAGTTGTTCGCCAGCGAGCGCAGGAACGAGAAGAACGTGGCGGGAAAGGCCGGAGAACTGGTGATGCGGTCGAAGTCGTCGAGCAGCAGGATCAGGCGGCCGCCGGCCTGCGCCATCTCCTGCACCTTCGTCTCGAGCGAGGCGTAGGCGCGGGGCGAGGCGTCGGGCGAGCCGGGAACGGAGGAGAGCCGGGTGCCGCCGGCGCCGTCGGCGAGCGCGCCGAGGATCATGCCCAGGAAGGCCGTGGGCGACGTGCTGAGCGGTCCGGCCACGGCCAGCCGCACGAAACGGGTGCCCGGCGGCGGCGCCGGATCGCCGGCCTCCGCGGATGCGGCGAGGCCGTCGAGGAACGTCGACTTGCCGATCCGCGGGTCGCCCACGACCGAGACGCACTGCGGGCGATCGGCGTAGATGCGCTGCTGGACGCGTCGCGTCTGGGTGGTTCGCGGGACCACACGCGCTCCCTGGGACGGCCCGCCGGCACGCGCTCCGCCGCGGCCGTGCCGCCCCGACCTTTGTAGGCGCAGGTGGCGCGCAGGGTCAATGGACTTCGAGCCGAACGGTTTCGGCGGGGCGACGACCGCGGCCGGCGCCCCGCCGGGCGGACTACCGGTAGCCCTCGCAGCTCAGCAGTTCGTCGTTGGTGATCAGCCACGCATTGTCGCTGCAGAGCGGCTGATGCATCACCGTGCACTCGTCGCCGTCCTCGTCCACCAGCTTGATGTCGTACGTGTCGCACGGCATCGACAGCGTCACCGTACCGCCGTTGGCCGGGAGGATGCTCGTGCCCAGGTGGTCCTCACCCCAGTTGGGGTCCGAACTGGAACTCATGTACAGCCGGTAGATGTCGTAGCTGGAGACGTTCTGGATCGTGATGCTGGCCATGGCGCCGGTCCCGGGCGTCGGCCCGGCGGGCGGCACGTAGGTCACGGGGCAGCCGGCCCCGAACAGCGAGACGAACGACGCGACGATCAACCATTGGCTTCGCACGACACCCTCCTTCTCCCGAATCCCCCGCACATGCACCGACCGCTCACCATGAGCGACGAGGCGAGCATGCGTAGCACGCGCCGGGCGCGCGGTCAAAACGGCGGGGACCGGGCGGCGGCGCGGCGGGTCGTGCGGAGGAAGGCTACGGGGTGGTCTCGGTGTAGATGCCGACGGTTTCGCAGGAGACGGCGGTGAACACGAGGCCGACGGAGATCGCGTCGCCGACGCCGTCGTACTCCCAGCAGTAGTACGCCCCGCCGCGCGTCGCGTCCGCCTCGCATCCCTGGCCGGGAGCGCAATCGGTCTGCGTGGTGGCCACCGTGCACGGGTCGTCCGTGAAGCCCTCGGGCACCACGTCCATGTCCGCCTGGCCCTGGAGGATGTTGCGGATCGTGTTGATGTCGATGTCGCTGCCGGCCAGATCGAGCCGGGCGATGGCGCGGGCGGCGTCCCCGAGCAGGATGTAGCCGCCGATCAGGCCGTTGCGGATGCGGCCGTTGAGCCCCGGGTTGCCGGCCGGAGCCGTTTCGAGATCCCAGACGATCCGCGTGCCGTTCATCTCCAGATGCAGCTGCCGGTCGTCCTGCACCGTCAGGTCGACGGCGAACAGCGACGGGCCGGCCTCGAAGTCGCCCCGCTGCAGGTTGCCGTCCGCCGCCGTCGTGTCGTTGAGGATCCCCTGCGGGAAGCTGATCAGCGCGGTGTCCTCGTCCGTCGGGTCGGTCAACGACTGGGGGTCGATCAGGAAGCGACCGGTGCCGGTCAGGTTGTTCGTCGGATCCTCGGGGTCGTCGGCGTCCTTGCCGGCGTAGCCGAACAGCGGCACCCAGCCGGGGTCGCTCGTCCAGCTATCGACGTCCCGGTGGCTGAGGATGATGATCAGGTCGCCGCTTTCGATCGACCGCGCGATGTCGGCGTCGGCGTCGAAGTCGAGCCCGGCTTCGTACAGTTCGTGGAGCAGGCTGCCGAGCTGGTTGTCGACGCCGCCGGGGCCGTCCTGCGGCAGGTACGGGTGGCCGGCCGGGGTGTTCTGGCCGTCCAGGTTGAACCCCTCGCCGTCGTCCTGGTTGCCGATGCGCAGCGAGCTGATCACGAAGTCGGCGCGTACGCCGTCGGTCGGGTTGCTCTCCACGCGACCCCCGCCGTCGTCGGTCGTTGCGTCGTCGGTCGGCGTGTCCGCGGCATCGGCGCCACTGTCGTCGCCGCCGCACGAGGCGGCCGTGCCGAGCCCGACCAGCGCGGCGAAGATCGCCGCAAGACCCACGGTCTTCCACCAGTGCATCATCGCCTCACGCCTCCTCCGCGCGGTGCGGCGCCCGCCCCCGGCCGCCCGCGGCTACTGCACGGTAGCACGAGCGGCGCGCTCCGGCAAAGCCGGAGTCGCGGGTCCGGACCTCGCGGGCGGCCTCGGCGCACGCAGGGCTTGACGGGCGGGTCCCGGGCGGGCAGAACCGGATCGAGATGGCCGGGCCGGGCTTCGTCCACCTGCACCTGCACACGCAGTACTCGCTGCTGGACGGTGCGATCCGTCTCGCCGACCTGTTCCACCGCCTTCCCGAGCTGGGCCAGCAGGCCGTGGCGATGACCGACCACGGCGTGATGTACGGGATCATCGATTTCTACAAGCGCGCCCGCGAGGCCAAGGTCAAGCCGATCCTGGGCTGCGAGATCTACGTCGCTCCGGGCGACCGCCGCGACCGCACCCGCCGCGGCGCCGGACACCTCGTGCTCCTCGCCGAAAACCTCCAGGGCTACCGCAATCTCGTCTACCTCGTCAGCCAGGCGCACCTCGAGGGGTTCTTCTACCACCCGCGCATCGACAAGCCGCTGCTCGGGGAACGCTCCGCGGGGCTGATCGGGCTGTCGGCCTGCGTCGGCGGCGACGTGGCGCGGGCGGTGATGGAGCAGGGGGAGGCGGAGGGCGAGCGGGTTGCGCTGGAGTACCGCGACCTGTTCCCCGCCGGAAACTGGTTCCTCGAGGTGCAGAACACCGGCTACCCGGGCCAGGAGGCGCTGAACGAGCGGTTGCGGCGCATCTCGAACCGCACCGGCATCCCGCTGGTGGCGACCAACGACGCGCACTACCTGTACCGCGAGGACGCCGCGGCGCACGACATCCTGATGCGGATCCAGGAGGGGAAGACGATCCGCGACCAGGTCAACCTCAAGCACTCCGAACTGCTGCTGTACCTGCGCAGCGCGGAGGAGATGCGGGAAGCGCTGCCGGACTACCTGGATGCGATCGAGCGCACCGTGGAGATCGCGGACCGCTGCGACGTCGAACTGCCGCTCGGCCAGGCCATGCTGCCGGACTACCCGGTGCCGGAGGGCGAAACCCGCGAGTCGTACCTCGCGCGGCTGACCGAGGAGGGGTTGCGCCGGCGGTTCGAGGAGCTGCGGCGCGCCGGGCGGCCGTTCGACGAGGCGAAGTACCGCGAGCGGGTCGAGCACGAGCTGAAGATCATCTGTGACAAGGGGTACGCCGGGTACTTCCTGATCGTACAGGACTTCATCCGCCACGCGCGCGACGAGGGGATTCCGGTGGGCCCGGGCCGCGGCTCCGGCGCCGGATCGCTCGTCGCCTACTGCCTGCGCATCACCGATATCGATCCGATGCGCTTCGGGTTGATCTTCGAACGGTTCCTCAACCCGATGCGCCCGACGATGCCGGACTTCGACGTCGATTTCTGCAAGGAGCGGCGCGACGAGGTGATCGCGTACGTCAGCCGGAAGTACGGCGAGGACCGGGTGGGCCAGATCGCCACCTTCCACCAGATCAAGAGCCGCTCGGCCGTCAAGGACGTCGGCCGCGTGCTGGAGGTGCCGTTCCTGGAGCGGGACCGGCTGTCGAAGCTGATCCCGCCGCCGGCCCCCGGCGAGACCGGCTCGATCGCCCAGGCGCTCGAACTGGAGCCCCGGCTCAAGCAGGAGTACGAGCGGGACCCCAACGTCCGCCGGCTGCTCGATTTCTCCGGGCGCCTGGAAGGGCTGCACCGGCACGCGGGGCAGCACGCTGCGGGGGTCGTCATCGCTCCCGGCCCGCTGTGGGAGCTGGTCCCGGTCTTCCGCTCGAAGGACGGCATGCTCGTCGCCCAGTACGACATGAACGGCGTCGAGGCGGTGGGGCTGGTGAAGTTCGACTTCCTCGGCCTGAAGAACCTGACGACGATCGACCGGGCGATCAAGCTGATCCGGCGGCGGCCGGGATTGGAGCAGTTCGACATCAACGCGGTGCCGCTGGACGACCCGGCGGCCTTCGAGGTGATGACCTCCGGGCACACGCTCGGCGTGTTCCAGCTCGAATCGCGCGGTTTCCGCGAGCTGCTGAAGCGGCTCCGGCCGGACCGCATCGAGGACATCGTCGCGGCGGTGGCGATCTACCGGCCCGGGCCGCTGGGCGTGCATGCCGACGAACAGTACATCCGGCGCAAGCACGGCCAGGAGGCGATCACCTGCCTCCACGAGATCCTGGCGGAGGTCTGCGCCGAGACGTACGGGGTGCTCCTGTACCAGGAGCAGGTGATGCAGATCGCCGTGCAGATGGCCGGCTACTCGCTCGGCGAGGCCGACCACCTCCGCAAGGCGATGGGCAAGAAGAAGAAGGACGTGATGGAGAAGAGCCGGGAGCCGTTCGTCCAGGGCGCCCGGAAGAGGGGGGTCGAGGAGGGGATTGCGCTCCGGGTGTTCGAGGATCTGGCGCAGTTCGCCGAGTACGCCTTCAACAAGAGCCACTCGGCCGCCTACGCCGTGATCGCCTACCAGACCGCGTGGCTCAAGGCGCACCATCCGGTCGAATTCCTCGCGGCCCTGCTCACCTGCGACCGCGACGACACCGACCGCGTGGTGCGGTACATCTCCGAGGCCCGCGCGCGCGGGATCCAGGTGCTCAACCCGGACATCAACGAATCGCAGGTCGATTTCGACGTGCTGGCCCCCGAACCCGGGGCGCCGCCCGACCGGATCCGCTTCGGCCTCGGCGCCGTGCGCGGCGTCGGCGGCGCAGCCCTCGACGCCATCCTCGCCGCCCGCCGCGACGGCCCGTTCCAGGACCTGTTCGACTTCGCCGGCCGCGTCGACCCGCGCCCCGTCAACCGCGGCGTCCTCGAGGCGCTGATCAAGGCCGGCGCCTTCGACGCCCTCGGACGCCGCGCCGGCGTCTCCCGCGCCGCGATGTTCGCCAGCATCGATCGGGCGCTCGAGTTCGGCCGCAGCCGCCAGCGCGACCGCGAGGTCGGCCAGACCGCGCTGTTCGACGCATTCCTCCAGAACGGCGCCGCCCCGCCCGCCGACGCCCCCGCCGGCACCCCGGCGGCACCCGACGGCGGCTACGCGGCGGCCGAGGCGTGGGACGAGCTGGCGCTGCTGCGTTTCGAACGGGAGGCGATCGGCGCGTACCTGTCGGGCCACCCGCTCCACCGCTACGAAGAGGACCTGCGGCGCCACGAGACGATCCCGGCGGCCGAGGTGGAGGAACAGGGGCTGGGAGCCGAGGTCCGCGTCGGCGGGATGGCGGAAAACCTCGTCGAACGACTGAACAAGAAGACCGGCCGCCGCACCGCCGTGTTCATGCTGGAGGACCTCACCGGCGCCGTCGAGGTCTTCGTGCCGCCCCAGGTGCTGGAGAAGGTCGAGACCGCGTTGCACTCCGGCCAGGCGCTCCTGTGCCGCGGCCGCGTCGAAAGCGCCTCGTTCCGCGACCCGAACCGCGGCGGCGGCGGCGACGAGGAAGACGAGGCGCTGCGCTTCGTCCTCCAGGACGCCGCCACCTTCGAACAGGTCCGCCTGGAACAGGCCCGGGTCGTCCACCTCCAGATCGATTCGGCCAAACTCCACGACGGCGCCCTCGAACGGCTCCGCACCCTCCTGGACCGGAGCCGCGGGTCGTGCGCCGCCGTCCTCCACGTGCGCGTGGCCAACCGCGGCGAGACGATCATCGCCCTCCCGGATCGCTGGCGCGTTTCGCCGACCGACGCCTTCCTCTTCGGCGTCTCCCGGGAGTTCGGTCCCGGCACCGTCACCTGGCAGTAGGACCCGCCGCCGCCCGCCCGTCCAGCCCGGTCGGCCCGCAGGCCGCGACCGCGATGTCCGCCGCGCCGCCCTTGTGCCAAGGCGTGTCGCCCTCCGCGGATGCTCCCTGGTCGGTCCGAAATGCCGGCGACGCCGGCCGATCCTGTTTTCTTCCGTGATGACAGATTGTTATCGATCATCCTGTCATCGATGCAGCAGCCGTCGGGCCGGGCGGCGACTGGCATGAGAGTTGCTCGGTTCCTCGGCGCCGGGTCCGATACGATGCGCCCGGCGCGGCAAAGGAGAGCGGACATGGACACCCACGCAACCCGTCTCAGGATTCTCGACGCGGCCGCCGGGATCGTCGGCCTGCTCGCGCTCACCGCGGCCTTCGTCCCGGGCTGCGTCGCGGAAGACGTCGACCACGGGGAGCTGCTCCGGTCGTCGGTGCCCCGCGACACGACGCCGGACGTCGCGCCGGGCGACTTGGAGGAACTCGTCCGGGGCAACACGGCGTTCGGGCTGGACCTGTACGCGCGCCTGGTCGATGGGACCGACGGCAACCTGTTCTTCTCGCCGCTGAGCCTCTCCGAGGCGCTGGCGATGACGTACGGCGGGGCGCGCGGGGAGACGGCACGCCAGATGGCGGAGACGCTCCACTTCACCCTGCCGCCGGAACGCCTGCACCCCGCCTTCAACGCCCTCGACCTGCACCTCGAAGCGCTCGGCGAGGGCGGCGAGCCGGACGCCTTCCAACTCCATGTGGTGAACCAGCTCTGGGGGCAGACCGGCTACGAATTCTTGGCGGAATTCCTCGACCTGATCTCGGCGAACTACGGCGCCGGCATGCGGCTGCTCGATTTCGCCGCCGACCAGGAGGCGAGCCGGCTCGCGATCAACGACTGGGTGGCCGAGCAGACCCGCGACCGGATTCTCGACCTGCTGCCGGTCGGTTCGATCACGGCGCTCACGCGCCTGGTCCTGACCAACGCGATCTACTTCAAGGCCTCGTGGCAGACTCAGTTCGACCCGGACCTCACGCGGCCCGCGCCGTTCCATCGCCTCGACGGTTCCGTCGCGGACGCGGACCTGATGCGGCTCGAAGCCGACTTCCCCTATGCCGAGGGCGAGGGGTGGCAGGCGGTGGATCTGCCGTACGAGGGCGGGCAGGTGTCGATGGTGGTCGTGTTGCCGGCCGAGGGGACGTTTGCGGCGTTCGAGGCGGGGCTGGATTCCGCGGGGCTCGCCGCGATGCTCGAGGCCCTTGCGTCCGACCGCGTCGCGCTGGCGATGCCGAAGTTCACGTTCACCACCGGTTTCGAGGTCGGCGCGCTGCTGGCGGCGATGGGGATGCCGGATGCGTTCGACGAGTCGCTGGCCGACTTCGGCGGGATCGAGCCGCTCAACGAGCTGTACATCACGCGGGTGATCCACAAGGCGTTCGTCGGCGTGGACGAGACGGGCACGGAGGCGGCCGCGGCGACGGCCGTGGTGATGGACGGCCGCACGTCCGTGCCGCCCGAGCCCCGCATCGTGACGCTCGACCGCCCCTTCCTGTTCCTGATCCGCGACGTCGAGACCGGCACGGTCCTCTTCTTCGGCCGCGTGCTCGACCCCACCGCCTGACGCCGGCCCGCCGGTTCCGCCCGCTTCCCGCGGCTTCCTTGACGACCCTGAAGCGGCGCGCTACACCAACCCCGCACGAAGGGAGGAGGTCGTACAATCATGCGGAACAGGAATCTTGCCTGGTGGGCCGTCTCGCTGCTCGCGCTCGCCGCCGCCCCCGCGTGCGGCGACGACGACAGCACGCCCGACTCGGGCGACGCCGACGTCACCGAGGACACGACGCTTCCCGAGGACGGGGACGCGGACACGCCGCCGGACGTGGAGCCGGACGTGGAACCGGACGTGGAGCCGGACGTCACCGATACCCCCGCGGACGATGGAACCACCGTGACGACCACGCTCGAAGGAGTCGTCTGGGGCTACTACTACACCGAGCTGACCACCCCGCCGCTCGGGCTGGCGTGGGGCAGCGGCGCGACCGTGAGCACGGTGGGGCTGGCCACCGAAGTCACGGCGACGGCGGGTTCGGCGGGCGAGTTCGCGCTGGAGGGCCTCCCCGTGGGCCGGCAGATCATGCTGCGCGCCACCGGTCTCGACGGGTATCACAACGGCCTGAGCCGTCTGTTCGCGGTGGAGGAGGGCGAGGTCGAGTTCCTGGCGCTGCCGACGCGGGATCTGGTGACCCGGGTGGCGGCGCCGGAGGTCTGGAACGTCACGGTGGACGCGGCGAAGGGACTCGTGGCGGGCCTGATCTGCACCTGGAACCCGACCGCGGACCCGCCGGTCACCGGCTTCGTCGGCGATGCGACGGTCTCGATCACGCCGGCCGTCACCGGCGCCGACTACAAGCTGATCTACTTCGACTCCTCGGCCGTCGCCAACACCGGCCGCACGGGGACCGACCCGGCCCAGTCGCTGTTCTTCGCCGTCAATCTGCCGCCGCGCGACGCGGCCGACCCCTACGAGCTGACGGTGACCGCGACGGGCCACACCTTCCCGACGATCCGGTTCGCCGTCGAAGCCGACGCGATGACCTACCTGCTGATCAAGGCCGACTAGCGAGGCTTCGCCTCCAGCGGTCCCGCCGGGCGCCGGGCGGGGATGCGATTCCAGAAGTCCGAGGTCGAAGGTGGAAGGCCCGGGGCGCCGGCCTCCGCGTTCGACCTTCGCCCGGCCCGCCGTTTCGCGCTATGGATCCCCGCATGGCGGCACCGGCGACCGGTCCGGGTCGGAACGGATCGCGGCCTTCCCGGCCGCGACTCCGCGAGGACCTCGTCTGGTCCGAGCAGCGGGACGCTTCCGGGGCCGTCTGGGTGGTCCGGGACCCGCGCGCGGACCGCTACTTCCGCCTCGACGCCCGCAGCGGACGCCTCGCCCGGCGCCTCGACGGCACCCGCACCGCGGCGGAGGCGGCGGCGGCGGACGAGGACCCGGCGGGGGCGCTCGACGCCGACGAACTGGACGACCTGCTGGAGGACCTGGAGCGTCTGGGCCTCCTGGAGGGTTCGGCGGCGCCTGCGGGGCCGCGGCCGCGGCTCTCCCATCCGCTGTTCCTGCGCCTGCCGCTCGGCGATCCGAACCGGCTGTTCGGGCGCCTGGCCCGCCTGGCCGGGCCGCTGTTCCATCCCGCCTTCGTCGCGGCCGGCTGCCTCGGGACGGCCGCCGCCGCCGGGCTGGCCGTCGCCAACTTCGGGGCGCTGCAGGTCGCCGCCGAACGGCTGCTCGCCTGGCCCGAGCTGCTCTGCCTCTGGATTCCGGCGCTGGTGGTGATCGCGCTGCACGAGACCGCGCACGGCGTGGCCTGCCGGCGGTTCGGGGGCGAGGTCCACGAGGTCGGAGTGGTGCTCTACTACTTCCAGCCCTGCGCGTACTGCGACGTGAGCGACGCCTGGATGATCGCGGACCGCCGCCGCCGCCTGGCGGTGCTGCTGGCCGGGCCGTTCCTCGAGGCGGTGTTGTGGGCGATCGCGGTCTTCGTCTGGCGGGCGGCGGAGCCCGGAACGCCGGTGTCGTGGTGCGCCGCCGGCATCGCGACCACCTCGGGCCTCAAGACGCTCGTGAACCTCAACCCCCTGCTCCGGCTGGACGGCTACTACGTCCTGAGCGACGGGCTGGGCATCCCCAACCTCCGCTCCCGCGCCTTCCGCTACCTGTGGGCGCGGCTGCGCGGCGCCGAGGCGGAGCCGGCGGGGCGGCTCGAGCGGACCGTCTTCGTGCTGTACGCCCCGCTGGCCTTCCTCTTCAGCGCGGGACTGCTCGTCTGGTTCGGCGCCTGGCTCTACGGTGTGCTGCTCGACCGGCTCGGCGGGTGGGGTCACCCGGTCTTCTGGGCGGCGGTCGCACTCCTGCTCCTGCCGGCGGCCGTGTCGTCGCTGCGGCAGCGGAGCAGCCAGCCCAGCGCATCGACGCGGACGGCGCCGAGGTAGTTCGCGGTCAGGTGCGCGACGCGCCGCCGGCCGGTGACGAAGCGGCCCCTCGGGCGCCCTTCGCGCACGGCCCGCGCGCAGAACAGCGGGAAGCAGTGGAGCGACAGGCCGTGGCGGCGCCAGCGCCGGTCGAGCCCCGCGGCCGCAATCAGCACGGTCCCCGGTTCGGACCGCTCGGCCAGCAGGAAACCGACGACGTCGTTCCCGGGGGCCTCGGTGACGACCATCGATAGCTCCGGGGCGAAATCCTCGGCGGCGAGGATCTCGCCGAAGGACCTGCCCGAGACCGCGCCACGTCGCAGGAACACGCGGGAGTAGCAGGCCGCCAGCGCCTCCACCGGCCGCGGCGACAGGTCGTCGAGGAAGGCGACCTGCAGGCCCTCCGGCAGCGGCACGGGCCCCGGTCCGCCGGTCGCGAACGGCCGCAGGTCGAATTCGTAGAGCGTCGTCCGGCGCGGCTGCGGCACGAAGCCGAGGCGCCGGAACAGCGGCCGCGCCGCGGCGTTGCCTCGGACGAGGCGGCTCATCAGCAGGCAGCGGTTCGCATGCCGGCGCGCCAGGGCCGCGTCCGCCGCCTCTACCGCCGCCTCGGTCACCTCCGCCAGGCGTTCGGGTCCGTCGAACGCGTGCAGGAGCGCGACCCGGTAGAGGGCGAGGTCGCGGCGTTCGAGCAGTTCGCGGGCCAGCTCCACGTCGAGCGGATTGCCGACGTGGCGGCGCAGGCTCTTCTCGTCCTGGAAGATCCCGAACCCGCACAGCCGCCCCCGTTCCCGCACGCCCACGAACAGCGTCCCGCGCCCGCCGAACGACTCCGGCGTCTTCCCGAACATCCCCGCCAGCTCCTCCCGGACGCGCTCGAAGTCGGAACTCCCCCGGCGCAGCGGCGCCGCCTGGAGACCGGGCGTCCGGGGCGGGCGGGCGCCCGCGGCGCT
>JAAZOP010000347.1 GCA_012797735.1 Myxococcales bacterium | reverse complement strand
TCCTCCCGCAACTCCGTCGCGACATCGCCCTGTTCCCCACCATCCTGCTGGACCATTTCGGTCCCTTGCCCCAACTCCTCGGCGATGTCCTGCCCATCACCGAGCACACCAGGGTGGTCCATGATGTCCCGGCTCATTACCCGAGCGACAGGCGGAGGGCGCGGGGCGGTGCGCCGCGATCAACGGCCGGGGTCCGGCGCCGGCTCCTCCCGGGCCCGCCGCTCGGCGAGCCGCGCCACGCGGACGACGAAGCGGACGGCGGTCTCCCGCCCGCGTCCCAGTCGCCCGCGGCGCCCCGGTTCCGCGCGGGCCGCGGCGCGCGCGTCGCGGAACTCCTGCTGAAACGCCGGAAGCACCTCGAAGGCCGCGCGAACCGCCGTCCCGACCCGCTCGGCGCCCAGGCGGCGGCACCCGCGGACCCACCCCTCGCCGGCCAGCGCGCGGGAGGCGACGAGGGCGAGGCCGAAGATCAGCGTGCCGCGGACGACCATCAGGGCGCCGGCCCGCAGGCCCCGCGACGAGACGGCCACGCCCGCCCAGACGAGGTCGCGCGGCTCGAACAAGAGCGCGCTGGCGACCAGAACGACGCCGCCGGCGATCCAGAACCGGGGCAGCCACAGCCGGCGCAGCAGGGGGCGATGAAACACCGCGAGCGCGGCCAGCCACAGGCCCAGCGCGACGGTCGACCAGGACAGCGAGCCGCCGAACTGCAGCGCGATGCAGCCGGCGGCGAGCGCGCCGAGCGTCCAGGCGCGGGCGCGGTCAGCGGTCATCGGCGTCCTCCCCGGCGGCCCGGCGGCGCGCCGCCTCCCGTCCCACGCCGCGGCCGAACAGACCGCCGGCCGCTCCGACGACCGCGACGACGAGGCAGAAGGCGGCCAGCGCCGTCCAGCCGGCGCGCGGGGAGACGCCGAGCGACCGGCCGGCGGCGCGCAACGCCGAGAGGTACAGCTCGACCACCCCGCTGCCGAAGAACACGAGCTGGGTGACCAGCTTCTGGAAGGCCGACCACAGGGCGCACAGCACCCCCGCCAGCGCCGCCGTCGCCGCGGCCCGCGGCGCGGCGAGCAGGGCCGCCTCCACCAGCAGCCCCTCCATCAGGATCGCCACCATCGGCCCCAGCACGATCCCGCCCGGAGAGACCGACTTGCACAGCGCCGCGACCGCCGCCGTGGCGAGGCTGGCGCCGCGCGCCGGGAGCAACTGGCGCTGGGCCACGAGCAGGGCGGCGCCGAGGGAGGCGAGGGCCACGCCGGCCAGCGGGACGTGCAGCGCGTGCAGCACCGCCCCGAGCGTGATCTCGAACGCGCCCCAGGCGGCGCCGAAGGCCGTGGCGTAGGCCCAGAACCGGGCGCGCTCCGGCACGACCCCGGCGTCCTCGATCGCCGACGCCCGCGGCGCGGCGCCGTGGTATGCTGCGCCCGGAGGCGGCGCCTCCGCCGTGGAGGAAACGACGTGCGCAAGATCGTCCGCGCGAGAACCGGTCGCGGAGGTCCTCCGCCCCGGCCCGCGGACCGGACCGTCCGGGTCCGGGTCAAGGCGTGGGTCGATTGGCCGGACGGCGCCGAGGTGGGCCCGGGGCGCGCCGCGCTGCTCCGCGCCATCCGCCGGCACGGATCGATCACCGTCGCCGCGCGCGCCGTCGGCATCGCCTACCGGACCGCCTGGAACTGGATCCAGGCGATGAACGCCGTCGCCGGCCGGCCGCTCGTCGCCGCCCGCCCCGGCGGACGGCACGGCGGAGACCTGAAGGGAATTGTCAGCCATCTTGACTACCTGCACTCACTGGGGGTAACGGGCATATGGCTGAATCCCTTCCTTGAGAATAACCAGCAGCGCTCGTCCTACCATGGCTATTC
>JAAZOP010000346.1 GCA_012797735.1 Myxococcales bacterium | reverse complement strand
TGACGGGGATCTTGCCGGCGAACAGCCGCATGTCACACCTTCGACCCGTTCCCGGATCGAATGCCACCCCCGGTTCCGGGCGCGGGCACTGAACCATGCCACGCCGCGGCGCAGGGGTCAACGGGAAATGCAGGCGTGAAATGCAGACGTGAAATGCAGACGTCGGGTCGGACTTCCGATGTCCGGGCCGCCGCCGGCCGGCGCCGCGCGAACCGGACCCGGCCCGGCGGAGCCGCCGGCGGCCGGTCTCAGCCGCCCGGAACGACGATCGCCTCGACCTCGACGGGAGCGACGGGCGCGCCCGAACCCTCGACCTGCTGGCCCCCCACCACGACCACCCGGCAGTCGGGCAGCCGCACCGCCACATGGTCGTGCCGCGGGCGGGCCAGCCGCACCGGCAGCGTGGTCCACGCGCCCGCGACCGGGTCGTAGACCTCCAGCGTGCCGGTCGAGGCGCTGGGGGACGACGAATCGCTCCAGCCGCCGGCGGCGAGCACGCGGCCGTCGCGCAACAGCACGGCGGCCGGGGCGTACCGGCCCGTGGACAGGAGACCGACCGTCGTCACCCGCGCTTCGCTGGCGCGCGCGCAGGGCGCCGGCGCGGCGTCCGGCCCGACCTCGCCGGCGCCATCGGTCTCCCCCTCGTCCGGCGGCGCGTCGGCCGGCACGTCGGCGGCATCCGGAGCGACATCGGCCTCCGCATCGGCGACGCGCGGCGGACCGTCGCAGCCCGCCGCGGGAAGCACGGCGGCGAGCAGCGCGAGCCGGATCGTCCGGACGCCCATCGGCTCGTCCCCCTTCCCCCGAACGCCAGGGTAGCACGGGAACGGGGCGAGGGCCGGTCCCGCCGGGATGACGGCACGTCCGCGGCACGCAGGGACTGTCGCGCGCCGCCGTGCGGTTCGCCGTCCCGCCGAACGCGGCCGCCGCTCGGCCGACCCGCCCGGAACACGTCGCGGAACGCACCCCCGGGGAACCTGGAGATGGGCCGATTGCCCCGCCCCGCGCATCCGACGTAGACTGCCCGCACCGGCCGCGGTCGGGGAGACGTCGTCGGGCGCAGGGACGCCCGCGGCCCCGCTCGACGCGCGGTCCGGGGAGGAGGACGACAAGATGAAGCCGTGGATGCTCCCGGGATGCCTCGCCTGCGCCGCCCTGCTGTCCGGCCCCGCCTGCAAGAAGCAGGCGGGCGACTCGAAGCCCGCAACCCCGGACGCGGCGCAGGAGGACGACGGCGCCCCGCCGCCGCCCGACCCGCCCCCGCCGCTGCGGGACGCCGATCTGACGCTCGACGGCTGGCGGTTCAAGCTCAAGGTGCCCGAGGGGTTCGAGACTTCCGACCAGGACCCCGGCGTGTACCGCACGCGGAGCGCGACGATGACGGTGCGTACCGGCTGCGGTTCGCCCTGCGAGCCGGAGCAGCTCGTCGCGAAGTCGGCCGACCTGGTGGCCGGCGAGATCGACGGCTGGTCCGCCGACCTGGCGGACGGAAGCAAACAGCGGCCGCAGATCCAGAAGAACGAACGCCCGGAGGAAGGCCGGTACGTCTACGAGGTGGTGGTGCCGGCGGGCGGCGGCCTGCTGTCGGAACCGTCGCTGGCGGGCGCCGTGCTGCTGTTCCGGGAAGGGTGGCCGAAGTACGTGGTCTGCGAGTGGAACGTGACGTTCGAGACCGCCCCGACCTTCCGCCCCGCGCTCGACGAGGCCTGCCGGGCGCTCGAGGTGGTCGCACCGGGGTCCTGAGCGGCGCGGCGGGCGGGTCGCGTCCCGCCGGCGGCGCCGGCTTCTCGATCGCCCGCCGGAGGTCCTGCACGACGCAGGGCTCGAACTCGATCGCGGCCGCCGCGGCGGACGATCATCGCGGCTCCCCGCCGGGCGCCGCGTCCGCGGGCGGCGCGAGCACGGCGCGCCACAGGTCCGCCACCTGCTCCGGTTCCAGCACGTCGCCGGCCGTTCCGGCGGCGCGCCGCCGCGCCAGTTCCTCGCGCAGCGGCCGCAGCGCGTCCTTCGGCGCGGGCGGTCCGAGCAGCCGATCCGTGTACAGCGCGCCGTCCAGGTGGTCGATCTCGTGCTGGAAGATCCGCGCGTCGAACCCTTCGACGTCGAGCGACACTTCCCGGGGGCCGTCGAGGTAGACGACGGTCAACGCCCGGTGCCGCCGCACCAGTCCGCACAGGTCGGGAATCGACAGGCACCCCTCCAGGTCGTCCTGCAACTCGTCCGAACGCCGCTCGATGCGCGGGTTGACGCACCAGATCGTGCGCGGGGCGTCGGAGCGGGCGTCGAGGGTCACCAGGATCGCGCGGACGCCGATGCCGACCTGCGGCGCGGCCAGCCCGACGCCGCCCGATTCGGCGAGCGTGGCGCGCAGGAGTCGTTCGAGCGTCGCGAGGTCCGCGGAGGGATCCAGCTCGCGCGAGCGGCGGCGCAGCAGGGCGGCCTCGGGCGACCCGTGGCGCGGGATCGCCAGCGTCGGGCCGGGCGACTCGAGCAGCGCGCGTTCGTCCGGGGTCCACGGCGGCGGCACCGGTTCGGCCCGGATGCCGAAGCCCTCGAACGTGGCGGCGGCCGCCTCGCAGAGGGTGCGCCCCATCGACGGGAAGAGGACCTTGACGCGCGGGTCGGTCAGCGCGTGGCGCGTGCCCTGGCTCGAGACGAACTCGGACCG
>JAAZOP010000345.1 GCA_012797735.1 Myxococcales bacterium | reverse complement strand
GTCGACCGGGACCAGCACCTCGAACCGCGTCACCTCGACCGAGGCGACCTCGGCGCGGACCTCGTCGTCGGCCAACGCGAACGAGAGGCGGCGCGACTGTCCCAGCGCGCTGATCCGCACCTCGCCGCGGATCGTGCGCGCCCGGGGCGTGGAACGACGCGCGCGGTCGGGCCGGTGGTCGTCCTCGTCATCCCGGGCCCGCCGGCCGGCGATCTCCACGTCGTCGCCGCCCGGCCCCGCCTTCGCGCCCTCGTCGTCCGCCTCGTCGTCGGTCTCGTCCTCCGCCTCCGGCTCCGGCTCGGCGGCGGCGTCGAGGTCGTGGCGGACGATCTCGATCCGGTACAGGCCGGTCTTGAGGCGGCGGAAGCCGAGTTCCTCGCGGCGGTCGTCGTCCGCGTCCTTCGCGGCGGTCCCGGCGACGCCGCCCATCCAGCTGGACCGGCGGCCGTCGGGGTGGACCAAGACGATGTCGAGGTCGGCGGAACGGTCCCAGGTCGCTTCGATCCGCAGGTCGCCCCGGACGTCGGGCGCCGCCGGCGCCGACGCCTCGAGCCTCGTGCGGAGCCGCGCGCGCGTCATCTCGTTCCCGAACCGCTCGACGAGCGCCTCGGCCCGGTCCGTCTTGCCCATCCACGAGAGGCACTGGTAGGCCGCGGCGGCGGCGTCGGCGTCGTCGGGCTTGAGCGCGGCGAGGGCGCGGCGGTGCGCGCACGACGCGGCGGTCTTGCCCGCGGCGGCGTAGGCCGACGCCAGCCGCTCCTGGAGCGCCGCGTCGCGCGGGGCGAGGTCGGCCATGCTGCCCAGCAGGCGCAGCGCGCGCGCGCCGTGCCCGAGGGACTGCTCGGAGAGCGCCATCCGCTCGAGCGCTTCCGGGTCGAGGCGGTCCTTGGCCCACCATTTCTCGGCCAGTTCGAGCGCCTGGTCGATTTCGCCGGCGCGGGACAGGGCGAGGTACAACGACTTGGTGCGGTCGCGCGACTCGGGGTTCTCCTCGTACTTCGCCTGCAGCTCCTCGACCTGCTTGCGATCCCAGTTGCGCGCGCCGACCGCGGCGCCGATCTCGGCCCGGCGCTGCCAGGTGCGGCGCATCCACGAGCCGCCCCGCGGCCGCGGGTCCGGGGCGCGCCGCTCGGCGCGGGGCGACGCCACCGTTCCCAGGATGTCCAACGAATCCGACGCCATCGATCCCGGGTTGATGCTCGACCGCGCCGGGGGCGACATCGCCGCGCGGCCGCCGCCGCCGGCATGGCCTGCGTCGCCGAGCGAGCCGAGGTGTTCGACCGTGCCGTCGAAGTCCTGCGTCTCGATCGCGTCCTCGCCGGTCCAGTCCCCCGCCGCCGGCTCCGGCCGCTCGACGCCGAACGCCCGGTACATCGCCTCGCTCTCCAGGACGAGCAGCGAGGTGAAGCGGGAGAGCACGTGGTGGTCGCGGGACAGCTCCACGATCCGGTCCTTGTTCGCCGCCGCGTCGCGCAGCGTCAGGTCGGCGATCTTCGCCTCGGCCCAGACGCGCGGGACGAAGGCGTTCCCCTTGGCCGCGACGGCGTCGATGTCGATCGGGTACCGCTGTTCGTAGTCCTGGCCGCCGACCTTCCCCCGGAGCACCACCTCGCCGCGGACGTGCGGTTGCATCCGCGCCACGAGCAGCAGTTCCTCGCCGGCGCGGACGGCGGGCAGGTTCCGCGGCTGCGGATCCTCGAAGCCCGCGGGCAGCGAGAGCTTGGCGTCTTCCAGCGCCGCCCCGTACTGGGCCGACAGCGCGGCGAGGGCCAGCGAGCGCACCGAGCGGCCCGCGGTGAACGGGAGGTAGGTGCCGTCGCCCCGCCGCGCCAACTCGGTCAACACCAGCTCGTCGGCCTCGGCGCCGGCCCCGACGACGGTCACCCGGACGCCGTCGCCCAACGCCCCCAGCGCTTCCTCCACCAGCCGGCCCGCGTCGAGTTCGCCGGCCGAGGCGACCCCGTCGCCGACGTAGATCACGCGCGCCTCGCGCCCCGTCGCGCTGCCGCGACGCCCGAGTTCCCGTGCCGCCGCCTCGAAGGCCGCCCCCAGGTCGGTCGCCTGTCCGGGCTCGATCGCCGCCAGCTGGCGCGCCGCCTCGGCCGCCTTCTCCTCCGACGGCGACTGGAACGAGCGCCACAGCGCGCGGCAATCGAGGTCGCAGGCCAGCACCTGGAACCGGTCCCGCTCGTCCATCTGCTCGACCAGCGACCGGACCAGCTTCGTCTGCCACACGTACCGTTCGCCGAAGGCCGAGTACGAGGCATCGACCACCAGCAGCAGATCGCGCGGTTTCGGGTCGCCCTGCACCGGCAGGTCGGGGCGGATGGTCAACAAGACGTAGCCGTCGCCGGTTCCCGTGCCGGCCGTCGTCGTCCCGGCGCCGTCGTCCCCGCCGTCGTCGCCGCCCGGCCGGTACGTCACGGCCGACAGCCCGGCGCCCTTGTTCGGCAGGGCGTAGTCGAGCACCAGGTCGCCGGTGGGGGAGAAGTCCTCCTTCTCGAACACGACCTCCTGGTTCCCCTCCTTCGCCGCGACCTCGATCTCGTAGCCCAGCGAACGCACCTTGCCCGCCGGGTCCGCCCCGCCGATCCGCGCCTCGAACGTGAACCGGCCGGCCTTCGTCGAACCTCCCTCGTCGAACGGCAACGGGTAGACGTAGCGCCGGTGCGTGCCCACCGGCCGCAACACCTCGGTGTAGGCCAGCACCACGCGTCGCGTGCTTCGCGGCTCGATCGGGAAGATCCGCAGTTCGAACTGGTTCCCCTTCTGCCACTGCAGCAGCGCGGGGTCGCGCCACGGACCCGGGACCCAGATGTACTCCTCGCGCGGCCGCCGGTCGCGTTGCGGCGTCGCCTGGCGGATCACCCCGCGCCAGATCCGCGTCGCCCGCTCCGACTCCACGAACGCCCCCTCCTCGAGCTTGCCGTTCACCTCGAGCGCCAGCCGTTCGATCGAGGCGCCGAGGGGCAGCGGGAAGCGGTAGACCCCCTCGAGCTGCTCGTTCGTGTCGTTGCGGAAGACCTCCTCGACCTCGGTGCGCGCCACCGGACCCTGGATCCGGACGCGCACGTCGTGCTTCTCCAGGCTCAGCGTGCGTTGCTTCTCCGGGCGGCCGGGCGGGTTGGCGGTGAGCGACCCCAGGCCGCGCGGGGCGCGGTCCTCCGGGTCGAACTCGTCGGCCCAACCCAGCAGTTCGGACAGGTCCCGCACCGGCGCCACGGTCGGGGCGCCCTCCAGCGGGACGATCGCCTCCTGCCCGGCCCGGGCCCGGACCGGCTCGCCGGCCTTCCCGCGCACTTCCACCGTGCCGCGCGCGACATCCACCAGCGCCTCGTCCTCGGACGCCCGCACCTGGAACTTCGTCCCGAGCACGCTCACCGAGCCGGTCGGCAGTTCGAGCCGCAGCCTGGGGCGACCTTCGCCGCGCGGAATGACGTCGGCCAGGATCTGGCCCGCGGCGACGCGCAGCAGGTTCTCGTCGCGGTCGTCGAAGGCGAGCGAGGTGTCGCGGTCGAGGGTGACGGTGGAGCCGTCGGCGAGCGTGACCAGCGCCATCGACCGGGGACCGGTCACCAACGTCGCGCCGGGCTCGAGCGGGACGGGCTGGGTGCCGCGGGCCGCGGTGGTCGTCCCGCCCGCGCCGCGCACCTCCACGCCGGCGCCCTCGGGCGCCAGCACCGCCACCAGCACGCCGCGGGCGCCGGAGGGAACCTCCACCTCCGGGATCGCCGGCCGCCCCGCGTCGGGCGGCGGCAGCGGCGCGGTCGCCACCGACCCGCCGTCGTCGCCCGATCCGCCGCGGACGCTCACGAAGAAGACGACGAGGGCGGCCGAGGCGGCCAGGGCAAGACCGCCGCCGGCCCAGGCGACGGCG